>NZ_JBEOZE010000046.1:0-59534 GCF_040297465.1 Streptomyces sp. NPDC001787 | reverse complement strand
CAGCGGGTGAACCAGAGGGTCTGGGGCCGGACGGCGGCATGCGTCATGGGGTCATCCCTGAGGGTCGGCGGAAAAGGTCGGGGCGGGGCCGGGTGTGGCGGTCCGGGCCCCTTCCGCAGGTACGTCCGGCTTCCGTGGGTACGGCTCAGCGTTCCGCGGGTACGGCTCAGCGGCGGTGCTGCGAGTCCGCCACCGTCACCTCGACGCGCTGGAACTCCTTGAGGTCGCTGTAGCCCGTGGTGGCCATCGCGCGGCGCAGGGCGCCGAAGATGTTCATCGAGCCGTCAGGGGTGTGCGAAGGCCCGGTGAGGACCTCCTCCGTCGTCCCGACCGAGCCCAGGTCCACCAGCTTGCCGCGCGGCACGTCCTCGTGGACGGCCTCCATGCCCCAGTGCCGGCCACGCCCCGGGGCGTCGGTCGCACGGGCCAGCGGGGAGCCCATCATCACGGCGTCCGCGCCGCAGGCGATGGCCTTGGGCAGGTCGCCGGACCAGCCGACACCACCGTCCGCGATCACGTGGACGTACCGGCCACCGGACTCGTCCATGTAGTCGCGGCGGGCCCCGGCCACGTCGGCGACCGCGGTCGCCATCGGGACCTGGATGCCGAAGACGTTGCGCGTGGTGTGCGCGGCGCCGCCGCCGAAGCCCACCAGGACACCGGCGGCGCCGGTGCGCATCAGGTGCAGGGCCGCGGTGTACGTGGCGCAGCCGCCGACGATCACCGGGACGTCCAGCTCGTAGATGAACTGCTTCAGGTTGAGCGGTTCGGCCGCACCCGAGACATGCTCGGCGGAGACCGTCGTACCGCGGATGACGAAGATGTCCACACCCGCGTCGACGACGGCCTTGGAGAACTGGGCGGTGCGCTGCGGCGAGAGCGCGGCGGCGGTGACGACACCGGAGTCGCGCACCTCCTTGATGCGCTGCCCGATCAGCTCCTCCTGGATCGGCGCGGAGTAGATCTCCTGGAGCCGCCGGGTCGCGGACTCGACGGGCATCTCGGCGATCTCGTCGAGCAGCGGCTGCGGGTCGGCGTGCCGGGTCCACAGCCCTTCCAGGTTGAGCACGCCCAGGCCGCCGAGCTCGCCGATCCGGATGGCGTGCTGCGGAGAGACCACGGAGTCCATGGGAGCGGCCAGGAACGGCAGCTCGAAGCGGTAGGCGTCGATCTGCCAGGCGATCGAGACCTCCTTCGGGTCACGGGTGCGGCGGCTCGGTACGACGGCGATGTCGTCGAATGCGTATGCCCGGCGGCCGCGCTTGCCGCGCCCGATCTCGATCTCAGTCACGATGATGTGGCCTTTCCCTCTACGTCTGCGCTGACCAGTATCCCCGACACACGCGTGAGGGGCGGTCCCGGGAACACCGGTCCGCCCCTCACCTGCGGTTTCGCGTTACTTCCTGCTGTAGTTCGGCGCTTCGACGGTCATCTGGATGTCGTGCGGGTGGCTCTCCTTGAGACCCGCCGAGGTGATCCGTACGAACCGGCCGTTGGCCTGGAGCTCCGGCACGGTACGGCCGCCGACGTAGAACATCGACTGGCGCAGACCGCCGGTGAGCTGGTGGACGACCGCGGAGAGCGGGCCCCGGTAGGGCACCTGACCCTCGATGCCCTCGGGGACCAGCTTCTCGTCGGAGGCGACGCCCTCCTGGAAGTAGCGGTCCTTGGAGAAGGACTTGCGGTCGCCGCGGGTCTGCATCGCGGCGAGCGAACCCATGCCGCGATACGACTTGAACTGCTTGCCGTTGATGAAGAGCAGCTCGCCCGGGGACTCCTCGCAGCCCGCGAGCAGCGAGCCGAGCATCACGGTGTCCGCGCCGGCCACCAGGGCCTTGGCGATGTCGCCCGAGTACTGGAGGCCGCCGTCGCCGATGACCGGGACGCCTGCCGCCCTGGCGGCGAGCGAGGCCTCGTAGATCGCGGTGACCTGCGGAACGCCGATACCGGCGACCACACGCGTCGTGCAGATGGAGCCGGGGCCGACGCCGACCTTGATGCCGTCCACACCGGCGTCGATCAGCGCCTGGGCGCCGTCACGGGTGGCGATGTTGCCGCCGATGACATCGACCGACGCGTTCGACTTGATCTTGGCGACCATGTCGCCGACCAGCCGGGAGTGGCCGTGTGCGGTGTCGACGACGATGAAGTCGACGCCCGCCTCGATGAGCGCCTGGGCACGCTCGTAGGCGTCGCCCGCGACACCGACGGCCGCGCCGACGAGCAGCCGGCCGCCCTTGTCCTTGGCCGCGTTCGGGTACTTCTCGGCCTTGACGAAGTCCTTGACGGTGATGAGGCCCTTGAGGACGCCCGCCTCGTCGACCAGCGGCAGCTTCTCGATCTTGTGGCGGCGCAGCAGCTCCATGGCGTCCACGCCGGAGATGCCGACCTTGCCGGTGACCAGTGGCATCGGCGTCATGACCTCGCGCACCTGGCGCGTGCGGTCGGGCTCGAAGGCCATGTCACGGTTGGTGACGATGCCGAGGAGCTTGCCCGCCGGGTCGGTGACCGGGACACCGCTGATGCGGAACTTGGCGCACAGGTCGTTCGCCTCGCTGAGCGTGGCGTCGGGGTGCACCGTGATCGGGTCGGTGACCATGCCGGACTCGGAGCGCTTGACCAGGTCGACCTGGTTGGCCTGGTCGGCGATGGAGAGATTGCGGTGCAGTACGCCCGCGCCGCCCTGCCGGGCCATGGCGATCGCCATGCGTGCTTCGGTGACCTTGTCCATCGCCGCGGAGAGCAGCGGGATGTTCACCCGTACGTTCTTCGAGATGTACGAGGAGGTATCGATCTGATCGGGCGCCATGTCGGACGCGCCGGGCAGCAGCAGCACGTCGTCGTATGTCAGCCCGAGCGTCGCGAATTTCTCGGGCACTCCGTCGACGTTTGCAGTCATGACACCTTCCCCAAATGGCCTTGATCGGTGCGGATGTCCATGCTAACGGGCTCCGCGGGTGTCTCATTCCACGATCAAGATCACTAAGAGTTTTTGTATCTTCCTACGGTCCGCCGCCGGGCCCCTTCGCCGCCGGGCTGGCTACTGCCCGGCGAGGGCCCGCAGCCTGCTGAGCGCCCGGTGCTGGGCGACCCGGACCGCGCCCGGTGACATTCCGAGCATCTGTCCGGTCTCCTCCGCGGTCAGACCGACCGCGACCCTCAGGACCAGCAGTTCCCGCTGGTTCTCCGGAAGATTGGCGAGGAGCTTCTTCGCCCAGGCCGCATCGCTGCTGAGCAGCGCGCGCTCCTCGGGGCCGAGGGAATCGTCGGGCCGCTCCGGCATCTCGTCGGAGGGGACGGCCGTCGACCCCGGGTGCCGCATGGCGGCCCGCTGGAGGTCGGCGACCTTGTGGCCCGCGATGGCGAAGACGAAGGCTTCGAAGGGCCTGCCGGTGTCCTTGTAGCGCGGCAGCGCCATCAGCACCGCGACGCAGACCTCCTGCGCCAGGTCCTCCACGAAGTGGCGAGCGTCACCGGGCAGCCGGTTCAGCCGGGACCTGCAGTAGCGCAGGGCGAGGGGATGGACATGGGCCAGCAGATCGTGGGTGGCCTGCGCGTCGCCTTCGACGGCACGGTGCACCAGAGCACCGATCACCGTTGTCTCGTCGTCGCGCATCGGACCATGGTGCCTTGATGCCGTCTGGTCCGCTCCACCGCGTCCTGAGTTGTGCACCGAAGCGTTATGAGCGGGTGCGCCGGATGTCATGTCCTGCGCCCTCCCCTTCCGCTCGTCCGAACCGTTCCCGAGGAACTCCACGACTCAAGGATGCGTCATCGGCCGGGAAGCGTCACACAGCGCCGGTACGTAGGGGCCGGCACGGGCATACCGCCGGGCTCCGGACCCACCGCCGCGACGGGACCGCCGGCCCACCGGCACCGTCGCCCCGTCCGCCGCAGTGCGGACGGGGAAGGCCTCGGCTGCCGGGCACGGCCCCCGCCCTCAGCGGACCAGACCCCAGCGGAAGCCGAGCGCCACCGCATGGGCACGGTCCGAGGCGCCGAGCTTCTTGAACAGCCTCCTGGCATGCGTCTTCACCGTGTCCTCGGAGAGGAAGAGCTCGCGCCCGATCTCCGCGTTGGAACGGCCGTGACTCATGCCTTCGAGCACCTGGATCTCCCGCGCGGTGAGCGTGGGGGCCGCGCCCATCTCGGCGGACCGCAGCCGGCGCGGGGCGAGCCGCCACGTCGGATCGGCCAGCGCCTGGGTCACGGTGGCCCGCAGCTCGGCGCGCGAGGCGTCCTTGTGCAGATACCCGCGGGCCCCGGCGGCGACCGCGAGCGCGACCCCGTCCAGGTCCTCGGCGACGGTCAGCATGATGATCCGGGCCCCGGGGTCCGCGGAGAGCAGCCGCCGGACCGTCTCCACACCCCCCAGACCGGGCATGCGTACGTCCATCAGAATCAGATCCGAACGATCGGCACCCCAGCGGCGGAGGACTTCCTCGCCGTTGGCCGCCGTCGTCACGCGCTCGACGCCGGGCACAGTGGCCACCGCGCGACGGAGCGCTTCTCGGGCAAGCGGGGAGTCGTCGCAGACGAGGACGGATGTCATGACCGTCCTCCGCAGCTGATGCGCGTCACCTTGAGCCTCCAGGCTGATACAAGTCGTCACCTGTGCGGTTGACCCCCTCGGACATGTGCCCGAGCTCGTTCTCCGTCAACCGCCTCCGCACTCTCAACGATGGTCACTCGAAAGAGTTACGGGTCGGACCGTCGGGTTCGGCACTCTACGTGAAGGGCCGCACACGGAGGAGAACGGCGCGGGCGATCCACCTCTCGCCCGAATCTTCACCTGAAGGTATGCCCTATTTGGCGGGTTTTCTTCCCTTTTGCTGGTGTCTGTGGCTAGATTCGCAATCAGTCATATTTACATCTACTAACACCGTAGATGTACGGTCGGAACTCCGGCCGCCGAAGATCGACGACGGTCGAGGATGCCGTTTCCGACTCAGCACGGTTTCGAGGGGACAAGCAATGGCAGATTTCTCCCGCCTTCCCGGACCCAATGCAGATCTGTGGGACTGGCAGCTCCTGGCCGCCTGCCGAGGGGTCGACAGCTCACTGTTCTTCCACCCGGAAGGTGAGCGCGGGGCGGCTCGGAGCGCACGCGAGACCTCGGCGAAGGAGGTGTGCATGCGCTGCCCGGTACGCGCCGAGTGCGCGGCACACGCGCTGGCGGTACGGGAGCCCTACGGAGTGTGGGGCGGCCTGACCGAGGACGAGCGCGAAGAGCTCATGGGCCGCGCACGCAACCGGCTGATCGCGGCGACCCCGTCGGGCGCCGCCCACGGATCCGGACGCGCCTGACACCCGAGCCCGCCCACCTGACGAAGAAACGTTTCTCCCGAACGGCGGACATGGCGCCCACCGGCAACGGACGATGCCGTACGCCGGCGCTGGAGCGCGCCGTGAGCCGGCCGCGTAGCGCGCCGTGAGCCGCGCGTACGCCCGCGGCGCCCTCCGGTGGCCGCCCGGCCGCCCGCCCGTGCGGGCTTCCGCTCAGCGGGCGGCGGCCAGGGACAGCTGGTCCAGGGTGGCCGCCACCGCCGGGACCCGTGCCAGGTCCGGCAGGGTCAGCGCCACGATCTCGCGCTCGATGGCCGGTTCCACCGTGATGGTGCGGGCCCCCTTGGGGCGTACCGACTCGATCGCCAGCGCCGGGAGCACCGCCACCCCCAGCCCCGCGCCGACCAGGCCGATCACCGCCGGGTAGTCGTCCGTGGCGAAGTCGATCCGGGGGGTGAAGCCGGACTCCTCGCAGACCTCCACGAGCTGGCGGCGGCAGCGCGGGCATCCGGCGATCCACGGCTCGTCGGCCAGTTCGCCGATGCCCACGCTCTCCGCCCCGGCCAGCCGGTGCCCGTCCGGAACCAGGCCGATCAGCCGGTCGGTGAGCAGGGGGCGTGCGACCAGGTCGTCCCATTCGCCGCCGGAGGTCCCGTACCGGAAGGCCAGCGCGATGTCGCAGTCGCCGTCGCGCAGCATCTCCACCGATCTCGGCGGCTCGGCCTCGACGAGGGAGACCCGGGTGCCGGGGTGCTCCGCGCGCAGCGCGGCGAGGGCGCCGGGGACCAGGGTGGAGCTGCCGCTGGGGAACGAGACGAGCCGCACCCGGCCCGCCCGCAGCCCGGCGATCGCGGCGACCTCCTCCTCGGCGGCGGTCAGCCCGGCCAGGATGCCGGAGGCGTGCCGCACCAGCGCCTCGCCCGCCTGGGTGAGGCGCATCTCGCGGCCCGTACGGATCAGCAGTGCGGTGCCCGCGGAGGACTCCAGCGCCTTCATCTGCTGACTGACGGCGGGCTGGGTGCAGCCCAGTTCGCGCGCGGCGGCGGAGAAGGAACCGGTGGTGGCCACGGCGCGCAGGACACGGAGATGACGGGCTTCGATCACCCCACCACCATAAGCGAATCTTGTACGAGTGGCGAATAATTGCCTAGTTACTTTGAGACATGATTCGTTAGCGTATGCGGCATGAAGCTGCTGACCGTCAATGTGGGGATCCCCCGCCCCTCCGCGCATTCCGACGCCCCCACCGGGATCGACAAACGGCCCGTCGAGGGGCCGGTACGGATCGCCGACCCGGGCGCGAAGGGGATCGGCGGCAGCGGGGTCGGCGGGGACGCGGTGTGCGATCTGCGCCACCACGGCGGCAGCGACCAGGCCGTGTACGCCTTCGCCCGCGAGGAACTGGACGGCTGGGAGCGGCTGCTGGGCGGCCGGGCGCTTCCCAACGGGGCGTTCGGCGAGAATCTGACGACCCTGGGCATCGACGTGAGCGGCGCGCGGATCGGCGAGCGCTGGCGGATCGGCTCCGGCCCGGTACTGGAGGTGACCTCGGGCCGCATTCCCTGCCGGACCTTCGCGGGCCATGTCGGCGAGAAGGGGTGGGTCAGGCGGTTCACCGAGGCAGCCGCCCCGGGCGCGTACCTCCGGGTGATCGAGCCGGGCACGGTCCACGCCGGGGACCCGGTGGAGATCGTGCACCGCCCGGACCACGACATCACGGTGGCCCTGCAGTTCCGCGCCGTGACGACCGAACGGGATCTGCTGCCCCGCCTGTTGGCCGCCGGGGACGCGCTGCACCCGGAGACGCTGCGCAAGGCGCGGGCGTACGTCGAGGAGCACGGCCGGGGGCCGTCCGGCGCATAGCGCCGTCCGCCCGGCGGGCAGGGGGTCCGGCGGGGCGCGCGGGGCACTAACGTGCCGCGTATGACGACTGCACTGATTACGGGCGCGACGGCGGGGATCGGGGCCGCCTTCGCGCGGCGGCTCGCGGGCGACGGGCACAACCTGGTGCTGGTGGCCCGTGACACCGAGCGGCTGCGGGTCCAGGCCACCGAACTGCACGACCGGCACGGCATCGAGGCCGAGGTGCTGAGCGCCGATCTGTCCCAGGACTCCGGGATCGAGGCCGTCGAGGCGCGGCTGGAGGACTCCCGGCACCCGGTCGACCTGCTGGTCAACAACGCCGGTTTCGGCAACAAGGGGCGCTATCTGGATGTGCCCGTCGCCGATGAGCTGAGGATGCTGAAGGTGCACTGCGAGGCCGTGCTGCGGCTGACCTCGGCGGCAGCAGCCGGAATGCGGGAGCGGGGCCGGGGCGGGGTCATCAACGTGGCCTCCGTCGCGGCGTTCCTGCCGCGCGGGACGTACGGGGCGTCGAAGGCGTGGGTGGTGCAGTTCACCCAGGGCACGGCGAAGGACCTGGCGGGGTCGGGGGTCAGGCTGATGGCGCTGTGCCCCGGTTTCGTCCGTACGGAGTTCCATGACCGCGCCGGGATGGGGACGGGCAACATCCCGGGCTGGATGTGGCTGGATGCCGACAAGCTGGTGGCGGCGGCGCTCTCGGATCTGGCGCGCGGCAGGTCGGTGTCGATCCCGGACCCGCGCTACAAGGCGCTGATGGGGCTGGTCAAGGTCACGCCTCGCGGCCTGCTCGGAGGGGTCTCCTCCAGGACAGGCCGCAAGTACGGACCTCAGTGACCGTGCGGGTGAGCGGTGCGCGGCGCCTGGCGCCCGGCCCGGACGCGCGGCGGGGTCATCGGACGCCGCGGCCCGCGTAGGCGCCGATGTTGGGGGCGCCGGGCTTCAGCCTGTTGCCGAAGTAGTCCTTGCCGCCGTTGTCCTCGATCTCGGCACCGGCGGCGAGGGCGGGCGAGCCCTTACCCAGCCGGAAGTCGGGGCGCAGCTTCGGGTCGGCCGTGATGCCGCCGGGGTCGGGGCGGGTCATGTCGATGCCGTGGAAGGCGTTGTGGTCGAAGGAGAGTCCGGCGGTCGGGTTCTTGAAGGCGTAGCCGCCGGTGCCCTCGCTCACGAAGAGATTGTTGCGGATGGACAGTTCGTGCTGTGTGGTGGCGGGGCTGCCGGCGTCGTCCTGGACGAGGTAACCGGGCACCGTCTCCGCGCTGTTGACGAAGGTGTTGTTGTGGATCCGGGTGTCGAGGATCGGGCCCCAGCAGTTCTGGATGAGGCGCGCGCCGTCGTTGCGGCTGACGTTGTAGCGGGCGACCGTGCCGATGGTCCTGGCTCCGCTGTACGGGCAGACCAGCAGGAAGCCGCCCTTGTTGTCGTGGCTGTAGTTGTACTGGAAGACCGTGTTGCGGGAGGCGCCGTCGGCGTCGAAGGACATGCCGTCGTGGGTGTTGCCGCCGCCGGAGACCTCGTTGTACTCGATGGTCGTGTCGTCCGTGTTGAAGGTCCAGATGCCCGCGTTGGCGGAGGGCGAGCGGAGCTGGAAGCCGTCGATCCGGTTGTGGTCGACGCGGGCGCCGCTGGTGGTGTCCAGCTTCATGCCGTCGCCCGCCAGGGACTTGAGGGTGTTGTGGTGGATGCGGACGCCGGTGCTGGGCGTCCACTCCCCCGGGTAGACGTTCGGGTCCTGCTGCTGGCCGACCAGATCGCGCTTGGAGAAGGTGGACTTGAAGTAGATGCCCTCGCGGTCGACGTTCTCGATCCGGTTGTGGCCGATGTCGAGACCGTCGTACCGGCTGGCCTTCGCCGTGCCCTCGACCGCGATGTGGATCGCGCTGGAGCCGGTCAGCGTCTTGAAGTCCCCGCCGCGCACATCGTGGATGTAGAGGCCCGAGATGCTGAAGCCGCGGGCGGTGCCGTAGTCGGTGAGCCGGAGGCGGACGCCGTTGCGCTCGCTGCCGGGGCTGCCGGCGTTGGTGATCTCCAGGTCGCGGAGGTGGACGTACCGCGTGTTGGAGAGGAGGACGACATCGTGGGCGCCCGCGCCGTCGAGCCGGGCGCGGGCAGCGCCGTGGCCGTAGTCGGCGATGGTGAACGGAGCGCGGGCGGAGCCGCCGCCCCGCGGGGCGAGGGTGCCGGTGCAGGTGGCGCCGCGCCGGAAGAGCAGCCGGTCGCCGGGGCCGTAGGTCCACGCGTTCGCCTCGGCGAGGCCGGTCCAGGGCCGTGCCCTGCTGCCGTCTGCCGCCGCCGTGCCGGGGGAGGCCGAGCAGTCGACGTAGTGGGTACGGCCGGTGGGCGCGGCCTGCGCGCTGCCGGTACCCGCGGCGGTCAGACCGGCGGCGGCGGTCAGGGCGGCGAGCGCGGCCGCGGTGACGCGATGTCTCACAATTCCTCCGTACGAACAGTCAGGGTCGGTCGGGCAGTTGGGTCGGGCAGGAGCGGTGCGGTCGGGTCGATTCACCGGCCGGCGGATCGGTCGGACCGGTCGGCGTCGCCGGAATCCTGAACGCCGATTGATCGAACGTCAATGGATTGCGTTTGAATGATCGAAACTGCCATCGTTCGATCACGCTGGACTAGGGTCGGGACAGGGCTCCGGGAACGGCCGGACCGGGGACCGCGCCACACATTGCGAGGGGACTGCTGCCGTGCGCGAAAGTGCTGCTGAACGTCATGACCGACTGCTGGACCTGGTCCGTGAACGGGGCTCGGCCCGCGTCTCGGATCTCGCCTCCCTGCTGGGGGTCTCCCCCGTCACGGCCCGCCGGGACGTGGAGGATCTGGCGGTACGGGGCCTGCTCGACCGGGTGCACGGCTCCGTGTCCTGGCCGCGGGACGCCACGCCCGCGTCCGCCGCGGCCCCCGGCCCGGGTGCCGCCGGTCCGGGGGGCGGGATGGTCCTCGGCATGCTCGCGCCCTCCGCGACGTACTACTTCGCCGAGGTGATCCGCGGAGCGCACGAGGCGGCGGCGCGGGCCGGCGCCCGGCTGATCCTGCGGATCTCCGACTACCGCCCGGAGGAGGACCACGCCCGCACCGAGGGCCTGCTCGCGGCGGGTGCCGAGGGCATGCTGGTCGCGCCCGGCTGGCGGCACCCCGGCGACCCGGCGGCGTTCGGCGACTGGATCACCTCGCTGCCCGTGCCCAGCGTGCTGCTGGAGCGGCAGCCCGCCGCCGGCTCCCCGCTCGACGCCCTGGACCGGGTCTGCTCGGACCACCGGCACGGGGTCCTGCTGGCCGTGCGCCACCTGGTGGGACTGGGCCACGGCGCGCCGCTGCTGATGGCCCGCGCGGACTCCCCGACGGCGGTCGCCGTGCGGTCCGGGTACGCGGAGGCGCTGAGCGTGCTGAAGCTGCGCGCCCCGCAGGACGTGATCGATTCCGTACCGGCCGAGCTGGCCCCGGACGGCTTCGAGGCCGCGGTGCTGGCCCTGCGCGACGCGGTCACCTCCGGGGTGGCCACGGCGGCGCTGATCCACAACGACGTGGACGCGATCCAGGTGGTGCAGCGCCTGGCCGAGCTCGGTGTACGGGTGCCGGAGGACCTGGCCCTGATCGCGTACGACGACGAGGTGGCCGCCCTCGCCGACACCCCGCTCACCGCGGTGGCGCCGCCGAAGCGCGAGGTGGGGCGGCACGCCACGGAACTGCTGGTGGAGCGGCTGGCGCGGGCCCGCGGCACGGGCGGCGCCGCACCCCGCCGCCATCTGTCGCTGCTTCCCGAACTGCGGGTCAGGTCCTCCTGCGGGGCCGCCCTGGGGTAGGCCTCGCGGGCGGTCTCCCCGACCACTTCCGTTCGTAACTTATTTGATCTTTTTTCGATCAATCAATCTTTCGCTCTTGACTTCGGTCACGGCTGGTTCAAGGATCACGGCCAACGCCAATGTCGTCGCCTGTTCAGGAGCCACGCTGTGAGCCGCAGTCGGAGCAGAACGTCCCATGTCATAGTCGGCGCCGCCACCGCCCTCGCCGTTCTCACGGCCTGCGGCGGCAGCGGTGACGACTCCGCAGCCCCCGGAAGCGACGGGAAGCCCGTCAGCATCACCTTCTGGGGCTGGGCCAAGGGATCCAAGGAGGTCGTTGACGCGTTCAACGCCTCGCACAAGAACATCAAGGTCGTCTACGAGGAGATCCCCTCCGGCAACGCGGGCGGCTACGCCAAGATCTCCAACGCGGTGAAGGCGGGCAACGCCCCCGACCTGGTCAGCATCGAGTACCCGCAGCTGCCCGAGTTCGTCAGCCAGGGCGCCCTCCAGGACATCAGCCAGTACGTCACCGACGACGTCAAGAAGAAGCTGCTGCCGCAGGCGGTGGAGCTGACCACACTGGGCGGCAAGAACTGGGCCGTCCCCTTCGACGCCTCGCCGCAGGCGTTCTACTACCGCCAGGACCTGTTCAAGAAGTACGGCGTAGAGGTCCCCACCACCTGGGACGGCTTCCGCAAGGCCGCCGAAGAGGTCAAGAAGGCCGACAAGAAGGCCCGTATCGGCACCTTCTTCCCCGACGACCCGACCACCTTCCAGGCGATGGCCTGGCAGGCCGGGGCCCAGTGGTACAAGGCCGAGGGCGACACCTGGAAGGTCTCCACCACGGACGCGGCCACCACCAAGGTCGCCGACTACTGGCAGGGACTCCTCGACGACGACCTGATCCGCGCCAACGCCTCCTTCAGCCCGGAGTGGACCAACTCCCTCAAGAACGGCGGCACCGTCGGCTACCTCGGCGCCGCCTGGGGCGCGGGCGTCCTGAAGGGCACACTGCCCGAGCAGAGCGGCAAGTGGGCGGTCGCCCCGATGCCCAGCTGGGACGGCAAGCCGGCCAGCGGCATGCTCGGCGGCTCCACGTTCGCGGTGTCGAAGAACAGCAAGAAGGCCGAGGCCGCCGTCGAGTTCGCGACCTGGATGTCCACCACCGAGGACGGCATCAAGGCCCGGATCGAGTCCGGTACGTCGAGCGCCTTCCCGGCCGCGGCGGAACTGCGCCCCGTGGCGAAGAAGGCCTTCGACGCGAGCTTCTACGGCGGCACGGACATCTACCAGGTGTTCGAGGGCGCCGCGACGTCCATCGGCCAGAACTGGGCCTGGGGCCCGACGACCGGCACCTCCAACACCGTGATCAAGGACCAGTTCGGCAAGGTCGCCAGCGGCGGTTCGACGATCTCCGAAGCGGTGAAGGCGGGCCATGACGCCACGGTCGCCGAGCTCAAGAAGCGCGGCCTGAAGGTCGAGGACGCCGGCTGATGAAGCGCGCCCGGACATCCAGAGCCGCCGCCGTCCTGCTGGGGCCCTTCTTCGTACTGTTCACCTTGGCCATGCTCGTGCCGATCGGATACGCGGTCTGGCTCAGCCTGTTCACCGAGAAGCAGTCCGGACTGGGCTTCGGCGGCACCGAGACCGTCTTCAGCGGCCTCGACAACTACGCGGCGGCCCTGGGCGACCGGGCCTTCCGCGAGGGCTTCGTCGTTCTGCTCGGATACTGCCTCTTCTACATTCCGCTGCTGCTCATCGGGGCCCTCGCCCTCGCCCTGCTGCTGGACTCCACGCTGGCCCGCGCCCGCCGGTTCTTCCAGCTCGCGCTCTTCCTGCCGCACGCCGTGCCCGGCATCATCGCCGCGCTGATCTGGGTGTACCTCTACACGCCCCAGCTCAGCCCGGTCGTCAGTGCCATGGAGTCGGGCGGGATCGGCTTCGACTTCTTCTCCCCCGAAGGCGCTCTCCCCTCCATCGTCAACATCGCGCTGTGGGAATGGCTCGGCTACAACATGGTGATCTTCTACGCCGCGCTCCAGGCCATCGACCGCTCCGTACTCGAAGCGGCCACGGTCGACGGCGCCGGCGCCTGGCGGATCGCCCTGTCCATCAAGATCCCGCTGATCCGCGCCTCCGTGGCGATGGTCGCGCTGTTCACGATCATCGGCTCGCTCCAGCTGTTCACCGAACCGCTGATCCTCAACAAGGGAACGGGCTCGGCCGTCTCCTCCACCTGGACACCGAACATGTACGCGTACACCGCGGCCTTCGAGCGCAACGACTACGGGCTCGCCGCGGCCGCCTCCATCCTGCTGGCCCTCACCGCCGCGCTGCTCTCCTTCGTCGTCACCCGCTTCACCGGCCGGAAGGGCAAGAAGGCATGAACTCATCGACCCGCCCCAGCCGCTGGATGTCCAAAACCGCGGTCAACGGCTTCCTGCTCCTCGCGGTCGTCTACATGCTCTTCCCCCTCGTCTGGCTGGTCACCGCCGCCACGAAGGACACCGGGGACCTGCTCGCGGGCAGCGCGTTCTCCTTCGACGGCTTCAACCTCGGCGAGAACCTGTCGAACCTCGCCTCCTACGGCGACGGCATCTACTTCCGCTGGTACCTCAACAGCCTCCTGTACGCCGGTGGCGGCGCCATCGTCTGCTCGCTGATCTGTGTGGCCGCGGGCTACGCCTTCGACAAGTACGAATTCCGGGGCAAGGAGAAGCTGTTCGGCCTGGTCCTGATGGGCGTGCTGGTGCCCACCACCGCGCTGGCCCTGCCGATGTATCTCCTGGCCTCCGAGATCGGCCTGGTCAACACCTACTGGTCGGTGCTGATCCCGGTACTGGTCAACCCGTTCGGCGTATATCTCGCACGGGTGTTCTGCACCGGCTATATCCCGAACGAGGCGCTGGAGGCCGCCCGGATCGACGGGGCGGGCGAGCTGCGCACCTTCTGGTCGATCGGTCTGCCCATGGTCATGCCGGGCTTCGTGACGGTCTTCCTCTTCCAGTTCACCGCGATCTGGAACAACTTCTTCCTCCCCCTGGTGATGCTGTCGGACCGCAAGCTCTTCCCGCTGAGCCTGGGTCTGTACTCCTGGAACACCAACACGCACGGCGAGCCGAGCTTCTACCCGCTCGTCGTCACCGGCTCCCTCCTCGCCGTCATCCCCCTGATCGTCGCCTTCGTCTCGCTGCAACGGCACTGGAAGGCGGGTCTGACCGCCGGAAGCGTCAAGTGACCGCCGGACCGCCCGCGCGAGCCCTGAGGAGTACGAGTCCCACCATGCCCCACGCCACTGACAACCGGCCGAAAGCCCTGCTGGCGATGGCCCCCGGCATCGCCGAACGCCTCCTCGCCGAACGCCACCACACCCGGCTGGCCACCCTCACCCGCACGGACACCCGGCTCGTCGGCCACGACCTGGCCGCTCCGACACCCGAGGTGGCCGCCGCACTCGCCGAGGCCGAGGTGCTGTTCACCTGCTGGGGAGCGACCCCGCTCACCGCCGAGGTACTGGCCGCCGCCCCGCGGCTGCGCGCCGTCGTGCACGCCGCCGGATCGGTGAAGCACCACATCACCGACGCGTGCTGGGAGCGCGGGATCGCCGTCACCTCCGCCGCGGCGGCGAACGCGCTGCCGGTCGCCGAGTACACGGTGGCCGCGATCCTGTTCGCCAACAAGCGCGTCCTGCACGCCGCCCAGCGCTACCGCACCCTGCGCGCCGACCACGACTGGCGCGACGAACTGGACGGCACCGGCAACTACCGCCGGACCGTCGGCATCGTCGGAGCCTCCCGCATCGGCCGCCGGGTGATCGAGCTGCTGCGCCCGTTCGATCTGGACGTGGTGCTCTACGACCCGTACGTCTCCGAGGCGGAGGCCGCCGCGCTGGGGGTCGGGTCCGCGTCGCTGGCGCAGGTGTGCGCGCGCAGCTCGGTCCTCTCCGTCCACGCGCCGCAGCTCCCGGCCACCCACCACCTCATCGGCGCGGAGCAGCTGGCGCTGCTGCCGGACGGGGCGACGCTGATCAACACGGCGCGGGGTTCGCTGGTGGACGAGGAGGCGCTGCTGCCGGAGCTGGTGAGCGGGCGGCTGCACGCGGTGCTGGACGTCACCGAGCCCGAACTCCCGCCGTCGCACTCCCCGTTGTACGACCTGCCGAACGTCCTGCTGACCCCGCACATCGCGGGCTCGCTCGGCAATGAGCTGTACCGGATGGCCGACCGGTCCCTGGACGAGCTCGAACGCTTCGCCCGGGGGCTGCCGTTCGCGGATCCGGTGACGCCGGGGGTGCTGCCCCACTCGGCGTGAGCCTCCGGGCACGACGCACCGAGGCCCGGTGCCCCCGCGACGGGGGTACCGGGCCTCGGTGGTTCTCGTTCCGGTACGGCGCGCTGCCGTACCGGAACGGCGTACTACGGCGTACTAGTGGGAGTGACCGTGGCCGTGACCGGCCTCGGCCTCTTCCTCGGCCGGCTTCTCGACGACCAGGGTCTCGGTCGTGAGCAGCAGCGACGCGATGGACGCGGCGTTCTCCAGGGCGGAGCGGGTGACCTTGACCGGGTCGATGACGCCGGCCTTCACCAGGTCGCCGTACTCGCCGGTGGCGGCGTTGAAGCCCTGGCCCTTGTCGAGCTCGGAGACCTTCGAGGTGATGACGTAGCCCTCAAGGCCGGCGTTCTCGGCGATCCAGCGCAGCGGCTCGACGGCGGCACGGTGCACGACCGCGACACCCGTGGCCTCGTCGCCGGTCTTGCCGAGGTTGCCCTCCAGGACCTTGACGGCGTGGACCAGAGCGGAGCCACCACCGGAGACGATGCCCTCCTCGACCGCGGCGCGGGTCGCGGAGATGGCGTCCTCCAGACGGTGCTTCTTCTCCTTGAGCTCCACCTCGGTGGCGGCACCGACGCGGATCACGCAGACGCCGCCGGCCAGCTTCGCGAGGCGCTCCTGGAGCTTCTCGCGGTCCCAGTCGGAGTCCGTGGACTCGATCTCGGCCTTGATCTGGTTGACGCGGCCCTTGACGTCGGCCGTGTCGCCGCCGCCGTCGACGATGGTCGTGTCGTCCTTGGAGACGGTCACGCGGCGGGCGGTGCCCAGCACGTCCAGACCGGCCTGGTCGAGCTTGAGGCCGACCTCCTCGGCGATGACGGTCGCACCCGTGAGGGTGGCGATGTCACCGAGCATGGCCTTGCGGCGGTCGCCGAAGCCCGGGGCCTTCACCGCGACGGCGTTGAAGGTGCCGCGGATCTTGTTGACGACGAGGGTGGAGAGCGCCTCGCCCTCGACGTCCTCGGCGATGATCAGGAGCGGCTTGGAGCCACCGGCCTGGATGACCTTCTCCAGCAGCGGGAGCAGCTCCTGGATGGAACCGATCTTGCCCTGGTGGATCAGGATGTACGGGTCGTCGAGGACGGCCTCCATACGCTCCTGGTCGGTCACCATGTACGGGGACAGGTAGCCCTTGTCGAAGGCCATGCCCTCGGTGAACTCAAGGTCCAGGCCGAAGGTGTTGGACTCCTCGACGGTGATGACACCGTCCTTGCCGACCTTGTCCATCGCGTCCGCGATGAGCTCGCCGACCTGGGTGTCCTGCGCGGAGAGCGCGGCCACGGCGGCGATGTCGGACTTGTCGTCGATCGGACGGGCGGTCGCGAGGAGCTCCTCGGACACGGCCTTGACCGCGGCGTCGATGCCCTTCTTCAGGGCGGCCGGGGAGGCGCCCGCGGCGACGTTGCGCAGACCCTCGCGGACGAGCGCCTGGGCCAGCACGGTGGCGGTGGTGGTGCCGTCACCCGCTACGTCGTTGGTCTTGGTCGCCACCTCCTTCACGAGCTGGGCACCGAGGTTCTCGTACGGGTCGTCGAGCTCGACCTCACGCGCGATGGTGACACCGTCGTTGGTGATGGTGGGAGCGCCGAACTTCTTGTCGATGACGACGTTGCGGCCCTTGGGGCCGATCGTCACCTTGACCGTGTCGGCAAGCTTGTTGACGCCGCGCTCAAGGGCGCGACGGGCGTCCTCGTCGAACTTCAGAATCTTCGCCATGGGCTGTTCTTCCCTCTCAAAACGAACTGCGCCCCTCACCACCCGGCTAGTTATTTCGCAGGGGGCCAGGGGCGCAGAACAGAAGCAAACGTGGGTGAATTACTTCTCGACGATCGCGAGCACGTCGCGGGCCGAGAGGACGAGGTACTCCTCGCCGTTGTACTTCACCTCGGTGCCGCCGTACTTGCTGTACAGAACGACATCGCCGGTCTTGACGTCGAGCGGAAGGCGCTCGCCGTTCTCGAAGCGGCCCGGGCCCACGGCCAGGACGACGCCCTCCTGGGGCTTCTCCTTGGCGGTGTCCGGAATGACCAGGCCAGAAGCCGTGGTCTGCTCGGCGTCGAGCGGCTGGACCACAATGCGGTCCTCAAGCGGCTTGATCGCAACCTTGGTGCTGGTGGTCGACACGATCCGGTCTCCCCCTTCGGAGATCTCACGGGGTTTAACAGTCTTTGGGTGGCGACCAGGTCGATCCGTCGTCGCGGGTGCCGGACCTGCCCTGCCGCACAGTGGTGCTGGCACTCTCCAGGGGGGAGTGCCAGACCTGAGACTATGACCGCGATTAGCACTCGGTCAAGCGGAGTGCCAATTCACCACCCTCGCGTCGCGCGGAGGGCCGCGCCGCGTGGGGCGCGGAGGACCGCGCGGCGAGCGGTCGCTGACCGCACGCGCCGCGGCCCCCCTTGAGCACCGCGGACTTCGGTGACGGCGACCGGCCGCCCATCTGCTGGGCCGCCTTGCGTCCCAGCCGTTCGATCGGGTCCACCGACTGCGCGCACCCGGCGGTGACGGTGAGGAGCGCACCGGCCGTCAGCAGCCCGGCCAGCAGCCGGTGCGCGCGCGTCATACGTAGTCCTCCAGCCTGGCCACCGCGTACCCCTTGTCGGTGATCGTCTTCATGACCCGTCGGATCATGTCCGGCATGGAGCCCTTCCAGTCCTCGCGCCCCCGGAAATGGGTGAGGATGATGTCGCCCGGGTGCAGGTCCCGGTCCCACTCGCGCCATTCCATGTGGTCGGGGAACGCCTCGGCGGACCACAGGGGCACGGCCGTCACCCCGCAGGACTTCGCGACGGCCAGGGTGTCGCGGTTGTAGTTGCCGTACGGCGGCCGGAAGAGCGTGGGCCGCTTCCCGTAGCGCTTCTCGATCTTGGCCTGCTGGTCGCAGATCTCCTTCTTCTGCTCGCCGTACGAGAGGCCGGGCAGATAGCGGTGGTTCAGCGTGTGGTTGTTGAGGGTGACGCCGCGCTTCTGCATCTGCGCGAAGTAGCCGTAGTCGTCGTTGATGACGTAGTCGCTGAGGAACGCGCTGTACGGGATGTCGAGTTCCGTCATCATCCGCAGCAGCTCGGGGTCCTTCTCCGCGCCGTCGTCCATGGTGAGGAAGACGATCCGCTCCTTGGTGGGAACGGTGGTGAAGACGGGCGGCAGCGCGTCGCCGTCCGTGACCTCGAAGCCCTCACGGGTGGTGATGCGCGGCTTCACGGCCGGCGGCGCCGGGGCGGCCAGCGGGACCCCGGCCAGCCCCCACTTCTTCGCCGCGACGGCACGGGCGGCCTGTTTCCGCTCGGCCTCCTGGGCGTACGTGTCCGGAGCGCGGGCGGGTCCGGCCTGCTGGGCCGGTCCGCCCGGCTGTCCGGAGGCGGCCCCGCCCCGCTTGTCCGGGGCGCCCGCGTCGCCGCCCTCCGGGCCGGCGGCGCATCCGGAGCCGATCACGGCGACCAGCAGCGCCACCAGAACCGAGGAGACCGGTCTGCGCCTCTTCATGGCCAATTCTTCCTTTTGTCTTACTGGCTGCATGGCGCCGCATCCTGCCAGCCCGTCACCGGGCCCCCGCCCCGACACCGCCACCGCAATCGCCCGGTCCCCCGGCTGGCTCACACGGAACCTGGCTCACAATGGACCGGGTGAACGCACCTACCCCCACCGGTCCCGCCGGCCCCACGGACCCGCTCGCCGCCTTCGCCGCCCTGCGCACGCCGGAGGGCACCGGGCTCCTGGCCGCGCTGCGGGACCACGACCCCGCGCAGGAGCTGGCCACCGCCACCCGGCTGCGCCGTACGCACCCGGCGGACCTGGTGTCGGCGGCGCTGGGGCAGGCGCGGCTGCGGCAGCGCGCGGTGGCGAAGTTCGGCGCCGAGGACGCGTACCGGATGTTCTTCACGCCCAACGGTGTGGAGCAGGCCACCCGCACATCGGTCGCCGCCCACCGCGCCGGGCGGTTCGCCTCGCTCGGCGTACGGAGCGTGGCGGACCTGTGCTGCGGGATCGGCGGGGACGCCATCGCCCTGGCGCGCGCCGGGATCCGGGTGCTCGCCGTGGACCGCGACCCGCTGACCGCCGAGGTCGCCCGCGCCAATGCCGAGGCGCTCGGGCTGGCGGACCTGATCGAGGTGCGGTGCGCCGATGTCACGGAGATCGGCACGTCCCCGTACGACGCGGTCTTCGTCGACCCCGCCCGGCGGGGCGGGCGGGGCCGGATCTTCGACCCGGAGGCGTACTCACCACCGCTGTCGTGGGCGACCGCGACCGCGCTGAAGGCCCCCAGGGCGGCGCTGAAGATCGCCCCCGGCGTCCCGCACGAGGCGATCGGACCGCAGGCCGAGGCGGAGTGGATCTCGGACGGCGGCGATGTGAAGGAGGCGGTGCTCTGGTTCGGCGAGGGCTTCACGCCGGGCTCGTACCGGGCCACGCTCCTGCCCTCGGCGGCGACCCTCACCGCGGCGGCCCCGCTGCCCGCCCCGCCGGTCGGCCCGGTCGGCCGCTATCTGTACGAGCCGGACGGCGCGGTCATCCGCGCCCATCTGGTCGCCGACATCGTGGAGCGGTGCGGCGGGCGGCTGATCGACGAGACGATCGCGTACATCACGAGCGACACGGCGTACACCTCGCCGTACACGACGGCGTACGAGATCACCGACCGGCTCCCGTTCGGCATGAAGAAGCTGAAGGCCCTGCTGCGGGAGCGGGAGGTCGGCGTCCTGACCGTCAAGAAGCGCGGTTCGGCCATCGAACCGGAGGAGCTGCGGCGGCGCATGAAGCTCCGGGGGCCGCATTCGGCCACCGTGTTCCTGACCCGGGTGGCCGGTGCCCCGACGATGCTGATCGGCCACCCCGTCGGCGGGTGAGCCGGTGCCCCGTCAGCGGGGCGCCCCGCCGGCCGCCGGCACCGGTGGCCGGGAAGCGGCTCCCATCAGGACCCGTACCACCCAACGGCGGTGCGTGAGCGCCTTGGTGATGCCGATCAGACCGATCACCCAGGCGATCAGTCCGACCCCCATCACCAGAACCAGCAGCCCGTACGGGTCCTCGGCCGCGGCACCCGCCGGCGCGGCCGTGCACGCGAACAGGCCGACCGCGCACAGCGCGAAGGACATCAGCAGCCAGGCGAGGCTGGTCCCGGGAAGCCGCAGCCGCCGGTCGCGGGCCGGATCGCGGTCCAGCGCGCCCCATTCCAGGAGCAGTTGACGGACCTTCCGGTCCCGGCCCAGGCCCAGCGACACGAAGATGCCGGACGGCACCAGGAGCGCGAAGCCGAGGACGAGGGCGACGAGCGCGCCGATCGCGCTGAACACGTCGTACGTCTCCTCGAACATGATGAGCGCGGTCCCCACGAAGGACCAGCCGAGCGCGGCGAGCGCCCCCCACATCCACAGCAGCCCGAGCCGGCCCCGCCCCACATGCATCCTGACCAGCTCGCCGAGGACCACGTCACGGTCGGCGAGCAGCGTCTCGCGGTCGGGCCAGGAGCGGATCTCCGCAGGCGGCGGGGGCGGCGGCAACGGCGAGCGGCATGACATGCCCCAGACACTACCGGCGGGCGGAAGGGCTCCGGCGCGGCACTCGCCCGCGCACGAACCCGTACGCGAGAGCGCGGGCGTCTTCGAGCGGTCGCCCGACCAGGCCCATGAGGCGCCGGTCGCGAGTCATCCGCGCCGCGCCACCCGCACGGGCCCGAGGGCCGTCCCGTCGTCCCGGGCGAGGAACGCCGAGGTCCCGGCGGCCGGGTCACGCGTCGCGCAGCGCCTGGACGTCGAGCTTCCGCATGCCCAGCATGGCCGTCATGACCCGCTCGGCCCTGGCCCTGTCCGGGCCGCCGAGCAGTTCTCCCAGCGCACGCGGGACGATCTGCCAGGACAGCCCGTACTTGTCCTTGAGCCAGCCGCACATGCTCTCCTCGCCGCCCTCGGAGAGCGCGTCCCACAGGTGGTCCACCTCGGCCTGGTCGGCACAGTCGACGGAGAGCGAGACCGCCTCGGTGAACGAGAACTCCGGGCCGCCGTTGAGCGCGATGTACTCCTGGCCCGCGAGGACGAACTCCACGGTCATCACCGAGCCGGTCGCACCGGGGGACGCCTCGGTGTAGTGGGCGATGTCCACGATCCGGGAGTCGCCCCCGAAGACGGACACATAGTGGCCGGCCGCCTCCTCCGCCTGGTTGTCGAACCACAGACATGGCTTGATCTTCTGCATGGCCGTCTCCTCCTCGGACCGGCCGGCGGGGCGCCGGATGCTGTGGAAGGTAGACCTCCGGCGCCCCCCGGACTCATCGGGACACGCCCGTCGCCCCCTCCGCCCCGGCCGCGGCCGAGGCCCGCTCACCCGCGGGGAGCAGCACCAGCGCCGCCAGCGCGGCCAGCGCCAGGAGCCCTGAGCAGACCCAGAAGGCCGCCACATAGCCGGAGGCCAGTTCGGAGCGCCCGGAGCCGCCGCCGGTCACCTGGGCGGCGACGGTGACCAGGACCGCGAGGCCCAGCGAGCCGCCGACCTGGCGGGCGCTGTTGAGCAGCCCGGACGCCATGCCCGTCTCACCGGGCACGACCCCTGTCGTGGCGGCCGTGCCGAGCGGCACGAAGCACAGGCCGACGCCGAAGCTCGTCACCAGGGACGGGCCGAGGACCGAATGAAGGAAGCCGCCGTCCGCCGTGGCCGTCGCCGCGAACCCGGCCATGCCGAGCGCGGCGATCGCCCCGCCGGTGGCCAGCAGCCGCCGGGTGCCGAGCGCCGCGACCGTACGGGTGGCGAGGATCGAGCCCGCCACGACGCCCACGCAGAACGGCAGGAACGCGGCACCGGCCGCCGTCGGCCCGTAGCCCAGCACCAGCTGGAGGTAGAGCGAGACGAAGTAGAACGCGGCGAACTGGCCCGAGGACAGCAGCAGGCAGAACAGGTTCGCCGTCAGCACCGGCCGCCCCTTCAGCAGGCCCGGCCGCAGCAGCGGCGACTCGGTCCGCAGTTCGACGGCGATGAAGGCCGCCAGCAGCAGCACCGCGGCGCCGAGCGTGCCCAGGGTGGTGGCGGAGCCCCAGGGGTGGTCCGCGGTCCGTACGAGCCCGAGGACCAGCAGCGTCGTACCGGCGGTGGCCAGCAGCGCCCCCGCCACATCGAGCCGGGCGCCGGTCCGGACGGGCCGGGCGGTGAGGCCCGTACGCACCGACGCGGCCAGTGCGAAGGCCACGATCGGCACGTTCACCAGCATCACGGACCGCCAGCCCGCCGCGTCCGTGAGCAGCCCGCCCGCGAGCACGCCGACCGCGCCGCCCGCCGCACCGGACATGCCCCACAGCCCCAGGGCGCGCGAGCGGGCGGGCCCGGCCGGGAAGGCGAGGGTGATCAGGGCGAAGGCCACCGGGGCGAGCGCCGCCGCGCCGACCCCCTGCACCGCCCGCGCCGCGACCAGCGCGCCCGGCGACTGCGCCAGACCGCCCGCCAGGCTCGCCACCCCGAACAGCACCAGGCCCGCGGTCAGGACCCGGCGGCTGCCGATCAGGTCGGCGAGGCGCCCACCGAGCATGAGCAGCCCGCCGAAGGCCAGGGCGTAGGCGTTCACGACCCACAGCAGGCCGTCCCGGCCGAAGCCGAGATCGCTGCGGATGTCGGGCAGCGCCACGTTCACCACGGACATGTCCAACGACACCAGGAACTGCACGGTGAGCGCCACGACAAGCAGCCAACGCACGTGCTTCGCGTCACTGTTCACGACTTCCCCTTCTCTCACATCTCTCGGCCCGAAAATTACTATACGCGTATAAAAATTGATCGCGGACGCACTGGAGGAAGACATGAACCACAACGGCCCCGTGGGGAGAGATGTGACGGGCGCGGGAGACAATGCCCCGGTGTCAGGGACAGAGAAGGAACAACCGGCGAGGAAGCGATCCGTGGGACGGCCCCGCAGGCTGGACCCGGACGCGATGGTCGCCACCGCGCGCCGGATCATCGAGGAAGAGGGCGTCGGAGCCCTGAGCATGCGGCGGGTGGCGAAGGAGCTCGGCAGCACGCCGATGGCGCTCTACCACTACGTGAAGGACAAGGACGAGCTGCTGATGCTCACCCTGTCCGGCACGGCGGCGGCCTTCCCGCGGCCGGAGCTGCCCACCGACCCGCGCGCGCGGCTGCTCGCCGTGTCCGTGCACATGCACGACATCCTCGGCCGGATGCCGTGGGTGCTGGACATCCTGGCGCTGGGCGAGCTGACCGACAGGAACGCGCTGTGGATGGTGGAGGAGATCATCGGCTCCGCGCTCGCCTGCGGCCTCTCCCCCGCCCGCTCGGTGCGCGCCTACCGGACGATCTGGAGCTACGTCTACGGCGACCTGGTCTTCCGCAGGGCGGCGGCCCGCAGGGCCGAGAACCCGCCGAGCACGCGGTACTTCCCCGAGATGGTCACCGCCGAGGACGCGGACACACTGCCGCACCTCACGGCGGTCAAGGACCGGTGGCGCGAGTACGCCGCCGACTACGAGGTCGCCGACGAACTCGACGCGATCATCGAGGGGCTGATCAGCCGAGGGACTCGAAGCGCCAGCGGTGCACCGCCCGGGTGATCAGGCCGGCCTCCGGCTCGGGGAGTTCGGGCAGCTCGTCCCCGTACTCCCCCTCCCACCAGGTGATCACCAGGACCCGGTCCTGGGGGGCGCGCAGCAGTTCGCTGCGGAGCGGCTCGCGGGCCAGCTCGCCCGTCCGGGCCCGTGCCCACTCCAGCAGTTCGGCGCCCCGCCCCTCGGTGGCGCGGGCCTCCCACATCAGCGCGACGGTCGAATCGCTCATGAGTACAGGTTGTCCTTGCTGATCTCGTGCACATGGTCGTGATCGTGCGTGTGGCCGTGAGCGTGTCCATGGCCGTGACCGTGACCATCGCCGTGACCGTGACCGTGGCCGGGCTCGCCGGGCACATGGGTCTCGGTCACCGGGAGCGAGGAGTCCGCCGACAGCCCCAGGTCCGAGACGGGCCGGTTGCGGGCCACCATCTCCGCGCCCAGTGCCGCGACCATCGCCCCGTTGTCCGTGCAGAGCCCCGGCCGGGGCACCCGCAGCCGGATACCGGCCCGCTCGCAGCGCTCCTCGGCCAGCGCCCGCAGCCGCGAGTTGGCCGCGACCCCGCCACCGATCATCAGATGGTCGACGCCCTCGTCCTTGCACGCCCGGACGGCCTTGCGGGTGAGCACATCCACCACGGCCTCCTGGAACGACGCCGCCACGTCCCGTACCGGCACCTCCTCGCCCGCCGCCCGCTTCGCCTCGATCCAGCGGGCGACCGAGGTCTTGAGGCCGGAGAAGGAGAAGTCGTACGCCGGGTCGCGCGACCCGCTCAGCCCGCGCGGGAACGCGATCGCCCCCGGGTCGCCCTCCTTGGCCAGCCGGTCGATGACCGGGCCGCCGGGGAAGCCGAGGTTCAGCACCCGGGCGATCTTGTCGAAGGCCTCCCCCGCCGCGTCGTCGATGGTCGCGCCCAGCGGCCGTACGTCGTTCGTGATGTCCGGGGCCAGCAGCAGCGAGGAGTGCCCGCCGCTGACCAGCAGCGCCATGGTCGGCTCGGGCAGCGGGCCGTGTTCCAGCTGGTCGACGCAGATGTGCGAGGCGAGGTGGTTGACCCCGTAGAGCGGCTTGTTCAGGGCGTACGCGTACGCCTTGGCCGCCGAGACGCCGACCAGCAGCGCCCCGGCGAGCCCGGGACCGGCCGTGACCGCGATGCCGTCCAGGTCACGGGCGCTGATCCCGGCTTCCTTCAGGGCGCGCTCGATGGTGGGGACCATCGCCTCCAGATGGGCGCGGGAGGCGATCTCCGGGACCACCCCGCCGAAGCGGGCGTGCGTGTCGACGCTGGACGCCACGGCGTCCGCGAGCAGCGTCGTCCCTCGCACGATGCCCACGCCGGTCTCGTCGCAGGAGGTCTCGATACCGAGTACGAGCGGTTCGTCAGCCATCAGTCAGTCTCAGTTTCTTGTACGTGGAGGCGCATGACGAGCGCGTCGATGTTGCCCGGCTGGTAGTAGCCGCGCCGGAAGCCGATCGGCTCGAATCCGAAGCGTTCGTACAGCTTCTGCGCCCGGGTGTTGTCGACGCGGACTTCGAGGAGCACCGTGGCGCACTCGAAGGCCGTGGCGTGCTTCAGCAGATCGGTGAGGAGTTCGGAGCCCAGACCACCGCCCCAGTACTCACGGATCACCCCGATCGTCTGGACGTCGGCGAGGTCTCCGAGGGCCGCGAGTCCCGCGTAGCCGACGATCCGCCCGGTGGCCGGGTCCTCGGCGACGACATAGCGGCGGGTGGCCCCCGGCCCGCGGGAGTGCGCCAGCTCGGACCAGAACATGCCGGGCGACCAGGCGTCGTCCGGAAACAGCTCGTGCTCCAGCTCCAGCACCGGTGCGATGTCCCACCAGCGCATCTCGCGCAGCACAGCGGCCGTGGTCCTCACTTGGGGGTGACCACCTTGTAGTTCTTCGGCACCTGCGCGTCGGGCCTGCGCAGATAGAGCGGCTGCGGAGGCAGCAGCTCGGCTCCGGCGGCCAGCCGCTCGGCGGCGAGCGCGGCCAGCGCCCCGGCCGAGACGTGCTCGGGTCCGCGGGCGTCGCCGAACGCCTCGGGATACAGCACCGCGCCCGCCCCGACCACGGGGAGACCCGCCAGCTGCCCGGCGATGTCGGCCGGCCGGTCGACGGCGGGTTCACCGGTACGGGTACGGGAGTCCTCGTACCGCGCCCAGTAGACCTCCTTGCGGCGCGCGTCCGTCGCCACGGCGAACGGGCCCTCCAGCCCGGCGAGCCCGGCGGCGTACGCGAGGCCGTCCAGCGTGCACAGCCCGTACACCGGTACGGAGAGGGCGGAGCCGAAGGTGGCGGCGGTGACCAGGCCGACCCGGAGCCCGGTGTACGGTCCGGGGCCCACGCCGACGACCAGACCGGTCACGGCGTCGAGTTTCACCCCGGCCTCGGCGAGGACCCGGTCGACGGCGGGCAGCAGCAGTTCCCCGTGCCGGCGGGCGTCGACCTGACCGGACTCCGCGATGACGGATCTCCCGTCGTGAAGGGCGACGGTGACGGCGGGGGTGGCGGTATCCACAGCGAGCAAGAGCACGCAAACAGCCTACGGCTCCGCCGACAAAGGCACGGCGCCCGTCCGTCGTACCGATCTGCCCCGCCCCGGCTGCTACCGTCACCGTGGATACGCGTATACGACGTAAACGCTTGTATGACATGCCCTGGGTGGCGTGCGAAAGGGGAGCTCACGGTGGCAAGAGGAAGCTCGGGAATCGTGGCCGGGCTCACTGCGGCGGCCGTCGCCGTGGTCAGCTTCCTCGCCTACCAGGCATCGGCGAACGCGCCGGAGTCGGTGGCCTCCGTCACCCCGAAGGCGTCCGCCTCGGTCTCCGCCTCGCCCCACCCCTCCACGAAGCCCGAGAAGCCGGTGCGCCCGCTCGCCGTCCCGGCCGATTCCGGCACCGGGGCGCGCGTCGTCTACGCGCTCGCGGACCGCCGGGTGTGGCTGGTGAACGCGAAGGAGAAGGCGGAGCACACGTTCACCGTGATGCCGAGCGCCGTCAGCCCGCTGCCCGGGACGTACGGGGTGACCTCGCGCTCCGGCAGCCTCCAGGGATCGGACGGCGTGCTGGTCGAGCACGTGGTGCGGTTCGCGAACGTCGGCGATGTGGTCGTGGGCTTCAGCGCGGCGCAGGACGGCTCGATGGAGAGCCCGGACCCGACATCGAAGACCGGCGGCGTGCGGATGAAGCGGGCGGACGGGGACGCGGTGTGGACGTTCGCGACCGTCGGCGTCAAGGTCGTCGTCGTCCCGTAGCGGACCGGGCGCCCCCTCCCGCAACTGAGGGACCGGGCGCCGTCACCCCGCAACAGAGGTCCGGGCGCCGGAGTCCGAGCCCCCACCGGCCTCCGGGCCGCCCTGCCGGGATGATCCGGGCGAGGTCCTACGCCGCGTCGCGCCGCACGCCGGTCACCGCTCCGCCGTCCGGTTCGCCCTCCGCGCACGCGGGCGGTGTCGACACCGCCGTGGCCGCCGCGCAGGAGGCCAGCAGATCCTTCATCGACAGGGCGGACGGCTTCGGCCGAGGCGTCGGGGACTGCGACGGCTGCGGCTGCGCTTCATGCTCGGACGTCGGCATGGATGCCTCCCGGGCTCCACTGGAGGGCGTGGTTAGGCAGACCTAACCAGATCTCCACTCCATGTGACCACGCCCACCGCGCCCCGCGCAACAATTTACCGACGGCTTGTCGGAAAGAGTGCGCTCAGAAGACCGGCAGCGCGGTGAGCGACGCCCCGTCGAGCAGGAAGACCCGCCCGCCGTCGGCCGTGATCCAGTAGCGGTCGACGTTCTTGATCAGGGGGAACACCCATGGCTCCCGCTCAAGGTCCAGGTCCAGAACGTTGATGCCGCTGGCCTTCGCGTTGACGGCCACCGACCAGAAGCCGTGGCCCTGGACGAGGAGCGGGCTGGGCGGGTCGCACTGGACCAGCCCCTCGTAGGTCCAGTCGGTGGGCTTTCCGTCGGCGATTGCCAGACGCCGGGGGAATCCGGTGACGGCCGCGTACACATGCGTGCCGTGAAGGGTCGGCGGACCGGAGGAGACCGGCACCCCCCGCACCTTCCCGAAGGTGTCCACGGCCCAGCGCTCCTTGCCGTCACCGGCGTCCAGCGCCGCCAGACGGTTGCCGCTCACGACGACGGTGTCCCCCGAGACGGCGAGCCCGGGGCGGCCCGTGGACTGCCCGCGCCGGACCCATGCCCTGCGCCCGTCGCCGGTGGCGAACGCCGCCACGCCGCCGCCCCCGACGACGATCAGCCGCCCCGGCGCGGTGGCACCGCGCGCCCCGGACTCCGCGGTGAGGGAGATCCCGGCCTCGGCGGTCCAGCGCACCTTCGCGTCGGACCGGCCGACGGCACGCACCCGGCCGTCCCCGGTGACCACGTACACCGCGTCGTCGTCGGCGGCCAGGACGGAAGCCACCTCCGCCTCCGCCGTCCACTTCGGCTCGCCCGTCGAGGCGACGAACGTGCGGAGCACGCCCTTCCGGTCGGCCGCGGCCACCAGCCTTCCGGAGAGCGCCGCATAGCGGCTGCCCGCCGTGACATCGGGTGCCTTCCACTTCTCCGAACCGTCGACGACGCTCCGCGCCACGAGACCGCCGCCCTTCGCCCCGGCGACGATCACATCGCGCACCGGAAGGGGCGCCGGGGTATTCGTGCCGACCGCCGAGGCCACGGTCCACAGCGGCTTCGGGGTCTGCCCGTTCACATAGTCGCCCCGCTCCGTGGACAGGGCGCGGAGCTTCGGCGTCGGCACGGCGGGCGGTATGTCGAACGGGCCCCCGCCGCTCTCCCGTCCGCTCCACCACACCGCGCCGCCCCCGGCCGCCGCCACCGCCCCGCCGACCGCCAGCGCGGTCAGCAGACGGCGGCGCGTCACCGGGCCCCCGGTGACGGCGGCGGCGCCCGCGCCCCGGCCCGGCACGGTGGTGGTCAGCTCGTGGAGGCTGCGCTCGCGCGCCGAGACGTCCTGCGCGAGCGGGCCCTGCCGCCAGACGCGGTCGGCGCCGCGCGGCGGGTCGAAGGCCCCGGCCAGCTGCTCCGGCACGGGCCGGTGCGCGGGGTCCTTGGCCAGACACGGCGCGATCAGGGGCCGCAGCACGGGAGGGACCCGGTCCAGCCGCGGCTCCCCGTGGACCACCTCGTACTGCACCGCCGCGACGTGCGCCCCCTCGTACGCGCGCTGCCCGCTCGCCGCGTACACGAGCACGGCGCCGAGCGAGAAGACGTCCGCCGCCGGACCCACGCGCCGGCCGAGCGCCTGCTCGGGGGCGCCGTATCCCGGTGTGACCGGGACCTGCCCGGTCACCGTCAGGGTGAACCCGTGCTCGGGGCGGGCGATGCCGAAGTCGATGATCCGGGGACCCGCCGAGGTGAGGACGATGTTGGCGGGTTTCAGGTCGCGGTGGACGAGACCGGCGGCATGGATGTCCTGGAGCGCGCGGGCCAGCGCCACCGCCAGGACCCGCACCCCGGACTCGTCGAGCGGACCGTACGCGCGCACCGCCTCTTCCAGGTCCGGGCCGACGAGGAACTCGGTGGCGATCCAGGGGCGCCCGCCCTCGGTCCGGGTGTCCAGCACCCGGGCCACTCCCTCACCGGTGACGGCCTGCGCCATCCGGGCCTCGCGGACGAAGCGCTGCGCCAGATTCCGGTCGTGCGCGAGGTGGGAGTGCAGGACCTTCACGGCGGCGGCACGCCCCTGCCCGTCCTGTCCCACGTACACCTTGCCCATGCCGCCCTCCCCCAGCACACCGCGCAGGTGGTACGGGCCGAGTCGGATCGGGTCGCCGGTTTCCAGGGGCTTCATGTTTCAGCGGTGCTTTCCGTGAGTGCGGTGACGGGGGTGGCGCGGTACGGGGGTACGGGTACGGGGCCGCTCCGCGCCTGAGGGCGCGAGGGTCCGGTGCGTTCAGCCCAGGGGGTACGCCGCGGCGTACGCGTCGCCGAGCGCGATGAGCGTGCCCGAGCCCTCGTGCGGGAAGTACCGGCCGACCGCGGCCCTGTAGGGGCGGGACGAGACGCTGGTACGCGCGTCCGTGACGGTCAGCCCCGACGCGGACGCGCTGTACACCCGGCCGCCGCTCACGGCGGGTGCCACGTCCAGAACGGTCCCGGTGTCGGCGCGGCCCTTCTCCGTCCAGCGCGGTTTCCCGTCACCGGCCCCGACCGCGACGACGCCCCGGTCCTGCTCCACGGCATACACCACGCCGCCCTCGACGGCCGGCGGGCCGTACGCGGCCCCGGCGCTCCCCCTCGCGTACCGCCACGCCTGCGCGCCGTCGGCCAGCCGGAGCGCGAGGAGTGCGCCGGAGCCCGTGTAGACATGCCGGTCGTCGACCGCGAAGCGGGCCCGGGTGAAGGCGGGCCCGTCCCCGTCGAGCGGCCGGCTCCAGAGCCGGCGCCCGGTGCGGGTGTCGCGGACGGCCAGGCTGATCCCGCCCTTCGCGGACTGCTGGACGAGAACGAGATACCGGCCCCGGACCTGAGCCGTCAGGAAGTGCAGCGGTTCGGACCCGTCCGGCCGCGCGGGAAGCGGCTGGGACCAGCGGGTCGCTCCCGTACGGCTGTCGAGCGCCAGCAGCGACCAGGTCTGGGCCTTGAGGAATCCGTCCGTCGAGTAGGGTCCCCGGCCGCCGACCGCGTACAGGGTGCCGTCCGCGACACAGAGCAGCTGGTTCTCGAAGAACCGTCCCCGCAGGTCGGGAAGCCGGGCGAAGGGTGTGGTGAGCTTCCCGTCGCCGAGCCCCACCGTGCCGATGGTCAGCGGGTCGGTCTCCTCGAAGGGGAACTCGATGGCGTAGATCTGTTCGCCGTCGCTGGTGACCTGGTGGAAGCGGTAGGTGTCGAGGTCCGTCCACCGGGCCTTGCCGGTCCTCGGGTCCAGCGCCTGGAGCGTGCTGGCACTGTCGGCGACCACCACGAGCTCTTCCAGGAGCAGCGGAGCCGGTGGTACACGGGGGCTGATCCCGTAGTCGGCCCGCACCTGCCAGAGCTGGTCCGAGGCGGGGCCCTTGGAGGGGTTCTGGCCGGCGGCGCCCTTCTCCGGACCGTCGTCGTCGGCCCCCGTCAGATACCGGGCCCCCGCCGCCACCCCGGCCGCGCCGAGCAGTCCCGCGCCTCCCAGGGCGAGCACACGGCGGCGGGACATGCCGGGCCCGGCCCCGTCCACGGCCGTCCCGGCGAGCGCGGGACCGTGGCCGTGCTCGTGCTCATGGCCGGCGGGCGGCGGCAGGCGGTGGGGGGTGACGGCCCAGACCGCCGCCGCGCGACGGGCCATCTCCATGAGCAGGGGTTCGGGCAGCTGGTCGGCGAACTCACCTGCGGGCGGGGCGAGTTCGTCGGCGAGCGCGGTGGTGGTGGGCCGGCCGGCCGGGTCCTTGCTCAGGCAGCGGGCCAGCACGGGGACCAGGGCCGCGGGCACACCGGTGAGGTCGGGGGTGGTGTAACGGACCCGGTAGAGCAGGTCCGCGGGCAGCCCGGAGCCGAAGGGACCGTGTCCGCTCGCGGCCCAGGTGAGCACCCCCGCGAGGGCGAACACATCACCGGCCGAGGTGTGTTCCTGGCCGGTGGCCTGTTCCGGGGACATGTACGCGGGCGTACCGGCGGCCGCTCCGGTGCGGGTCAGCCGCTCGTCCCCGAGGGCGCGGGCGATGCCGAAGTCGATGACCTTGGGGCCGTCCGCCGTGAGCATGATGTTGGACGGCTTGAGGTCGCGGTGGACGACGCCCGACAGGTGCAGCTGGGTCAGGGCCGCGCAGAGCAGGGCGCCCAGGGCCCGTACCGCCGTCTCGGGCAGCGGCCCGGCGAGCCGCACCGCCTCGTCGAGCGGCGGCCCGAGGACGTACTCCGTTGCCAGCCAGGGGGTTTCGGCGGCGGGATCGGCCTCGAAGACCCTGGCGCCGTGGACGGGGCCGATGACGCGGGCGGCCTCGGTTTCGAGCCGGAAGCGGGTACGGAAGGCGGGGTCGGACGCGATGCGGGCGTGCATCGTCTTCAGGGCCACGGTGCGCCCGCCGCCGGAGCGGGCCAGATAGACGGTGCCCATGCCGCCGCTGCCGAGCCGGGCGAGGGGGCGGTGGCCGCCGAGGGAGTGCGGGTCGTCGTGGGTGAGCGGAGAGAACATCGGCCGTCAGCCCCGGGCGGTAGGAACGGTGGTGGACAGTGGGAGCTCGGCCGCGAGGGCCGCGGCGGACTGCCGGACGAGTCCGGCGACGACCCGCGCGGGCAGCGGTACGGGGAAGGCGGCGTCGAGCACGGTGGCCCCGGGCGCACCCGTCCCCGGCCCGTCACCCGTCCCCGCACCCGGCCCCGGGAAGCCCGCGGCCCCCGCTCCGGGTCCGGCGGCGAGGCGTGCCGCGTCCGGGCGGGCGGCCGGGTCGCGGGCCAGGCAGGCGGTGATCAACGGGCGCAGGGAGGCGGGCAGTTCCGCGCTCTCGGGCACGACATGTCCGGTGCTCGCGTACGAGAGCACCGCTCCCAGCCCGTACACATCACCGAGGGGGCGCGGGCGTCCGCCCGTGAGCTGCTCCGGGGCGAGTCCGCCGGGCTCCGGGCCCACGCGCGCCGTGCCGTCGGGTCCCGCCGCGCGCACCGCGCCGAATCCGGCCAGCCACGGCCCGTCCGCCGTGAGCAGGACGGCCGACGGGGACACCCCGGCATGGGTCACGCCCTGGGCGTGGGCCGCCGCGAGCGCGTTGGCCAGGGCCGCCCCGAGGGCACGGACGAACCGTTCCGGCAGCGGTCCCCCGTGGGCCGCCAGCGCTGCGGGGAGGGGCAGTACGGGTGTGTAGGGCGCCGCGTACCAGGGGAATCCGGCCGGGTCGTACGCCGCCTCCGTCACCGGGAGGAAGCCCGGGACGGACAGCCGGAGCGCCTGCTGCGCCTCCTCGGCCCACCGCGCCGGATCGGCGTCGGCGCGCGGGACACAGACGAGGACGGTGCGCTCGCCGTCGGCCGCGCGGGCGAGATAGCGGCGGTCGGGGACGGGGCGGCCACCGTCCCGCGCGTCCAGCGCGGCCAGCGGGACGTACGGCCCGATCCGGGCAGGGTCGTCCTGGCGTAGGTGTTCCATGCGATGTCCCCCGAGATCAGTGCCGAACGGGGTTCAGACTACTGAGCGGGCCCGCGGCACCGGTCGGGGCACTCCCCGCGCTCCGGCCCCGCACGGACCTCGCCCGGCCCGCCGCGGCCCCGTCCCGTACGCGCCCCGGCGCCCCGCTCTACGCCAGCTCCGCCCGCAGCCCCGCCCAGCGCGCCCCGATGCCCACCAGCGTCACCTCGCGCCGCTCGTCGTCCGTGTCGCCGACCGCCCGGTCGATGAACACCTGGAGCCGGTCCTCCGACAGGTCCTCGACCTTGCCGTCGCCCCACTCCACGACCACCACCGAATCCGGCAGCGACACATCGAGGTCCAGGTCCTCCATCTCGTCGAGCCCGCCGCCCAGGCGGTACGCGTCGACGTGGACCAGCGCCGGACCCGTCCCCAGGGGCGGGTGGACCCGGGCGATCACGAAGGTGGGGGAGGTGACGGCGCCGCGCACCCCGAGGCCCTCACCGAGCCCCCGGGTCAGCGTCGTCTTCCCGGCACCCAGTTCGCCGGTGAGCATGACCAGGTCGCCGGGGGCCACGACGCGGGCGAGGCGGCGGCCCAGCTCCCCCATCTGTTCGGGGGACTCGACGGCGATCCGTACCGTGACGGGGACCTCTGCGCCCGGGGACGTCTCAGCGGCCGGGCTGTTGTGCGGTGCTTCCATGCTCGCCAACGTTAGCCGCAGGCACCGCCCCGATCCGTACCAGCAGGTCGGCGAGACGGTCGGTGACGGTCTCCGGGTGCTCCAGCATCACCAGGTGCCCCGCGTCCGGCACGATCACCAGCTCGGCGTCCGGCAGCACGTCCGCGATGGCCTCGCTGTGCGAACTGGGCGTGACCAGGTCCTTGTCGCCCGCCAGGATCAGCACCGGGAGGTCGCGGAAGGCGGGCAGCGCCCCGCTCTTGTCGTGTTCGGTGAAGGCGGGATAGAACTCGGCGACCACATCGATCGGGGTGGACTCGATCAGCCGCTCGGCGAACCGCGACACCGCCGGGTCCACGTCGCGCGATCCGAACGAGTACCGCTTGATCAGCCCCGCGAAGAGGTCGGCCGTCGCCCGCCGCCCCCGCTCCACCAGCTCCGCCTGCGAGCCGAGCGCCTTGAGCACCCCGGGCAGCACCCGGCGCACCGCGTTCACACCCGCCACCGGCAGCCCGAAGCTCACCTCGCCGAGCTTCCCGCTCGATGTGCCGACGAACGCGACGGCGGCCACCCGGTCCCGGATCAGCGCCGGGTACTGGTCGGCGAGCGCCATCATCGTCATGCCGCCCATCGAATGCCCGACCAGGACGAGCCGGCCCTCGGGCGCCGCCGCGTCGATGACCGCCTTCAGATCGCGGCCGAGCTGGTCGATGCCGACCGGTACGCCGTCGGCCTGGGCCCGGCCGCGCTCCGACCGGCCGTGGCTGCGCTGGTCCCAGTGGACCGTGCGCACCAGACCGCGCAGGGCCGCCCGCTGGAAGTGCCAGGAGTCCTGGCTGAGGCAGTAGCCGTGGCTGAAGACGACGGTGACCGGTGCGGGGGCCTTCCGCCCGAACAGCCGTCGCCGCCGCGAGCCGGCGCCGCCCTCGCCCGCCTCCGCCGGGGCGGGGGGCTCGGTCTCGTCGACCTCGTAGTACAGCTCGGTCCCGTCGTCCGCGACCGCCCGCCCCGGCATGCCGCGCAGCGAGCCGTAGGGGCCGGTGGCGTCCAGCGCGAGGCGGGCCTTCTTCCGCATGCCCCGGCCCACGGTGAGCCGCTCGACCGCGACCCCGGCCGCCGCGCCCGCCGCGATGACTCCTATCGCGGCGCCCGCGATGCCCGCACGGCGCCAGCCTGCCGCCGCTGCGGCCGTCGCCGCCGCCACGTCCCCCGCGCTGCTCTCGCTCACCGTGCCGCGCTCCTAGTCGTTGTCGGTCGGGATCTCGTGCGGCTCGTCCTGCTCGTTCGTGTACACCCGGGGCACCCGGGCCCCGATCCGGGTGACGATCTCGTACGCGATGGTGCCGGCGGCCACCGCCCAGTCCTCGGCGGTCGGCTCGCCCCGGTCGCCGGGTCCGAACAGCACGGCGTCCGCGCCGGGCTCCGGCCGGTCGCCCGTGAGGTCGACGACGAACTGGTCCATGGCCACGCGGCCCGCGATCGTGCGCACGCGGCCGTCGACGAGGACGGGGCCGCGCCCCGAGGCATGACGCGGGATGCCGTCCGCGTAGCCGAGGGGGATCAGGCCGAGGGTCGTTCCGGCGGAGGTCGTGTAGTGGTGCCCGTAGCTGATGCCGTGCCCGGCCGGGACCTCCTTGACCAGGGCGAGGGACGCGGCGAGCGTCATCACGGGGCGCAGTCCGAAGTCGGCGGGCGTGCCCACCTCCGGGCCGGGCGAGATGCCGTACATCGCGATCCCGGTCCGGACGAGGTCGAAGTGCGCCTCGGGGAGGGTCAGCGTCGCCGGGGAGTTGGCCATGTGCCGCACCTCGGGCTCGACGCCCTCCTTCTCCGCGTACGCCACCATGTCGCGGAACACGCCGAGCTGGGCGGCGATCGAGGGGTGGCCCGGTTCGTCGGCGCAGGCGAAGTGGGACCAGAGACCGGTGATCCGGACCCGGCCGGCCTTCTCGGCGGCGCGGGCCTCGGCGACCAGGTGCGACCAGTCGGCGGGCTGGCAGCCGTTGCGGCCGAGACCGGTGTCGGCCTTGAGGTGGATACGGGCCGGCCGGCCGGCCGCCTCCGCCGCGGCGGAGGCCTCGCGCAGCGCCCACATCCCGCTGACCGACACGTCGATGCCGGCCTCGATCGCCTCGCGCCAGGGGCCGCCGGGTGTCCACAGCCAGCACATGAGCGGGCCGTCGAGCCCGGCCGCGCGCAGGGCCAGCGCCTCGTGCGGGGTGGCGGTGCCGAGCCAGGTCGCGCCCGCCTCCAGCGCCGCCCTGGCGCAGGGCACCGCGCCGTGCCCGTAGGCGTCGGCCTTCACCACGGCCATGAGCCGAGCTCCGCCCGTCCGCGCGCGCAGGACGCGCACGTTCGCGCGCAGGGCGGCGAGGTCGATCTCGGCACGGGCTCTCAGGGGCGCTGTCTCGTTCATCGCGCCCAGTCTCTCAGAGGCGTGGGGCGGCATCCCGTCACTGTCCGCACCCCCACCCGGCCAACCGTCTCCCGGTCATCCGTTCGACCACCCGTCCCGCAGCCGCTCGTGAAAGCCCGCGAAAGTCCCTGCCGCGGGGACCGTCAGGGGCCTGCCGGGGGGCTTCCGCGGTGTCGGCGGTGCTTCAGCTCGTGCTCCAGATGGTCGACCAGGACCGGGACATGGCTGACGGAGACGTCCTTCACGGCCGTGATCAGTGTCACCGGTCCGCCCCCGCGCACCAGGGCGGCCAGCCGGTCGACGGCCTCGGTGTGGGCAGGGTCTCCCAGCTCGCTGCGGTAGCGGTCGACGAAGCCGTCGTACCGGGCGCCGGAGCGGTCCTGGTGGTACCAGGAGCGGAGTTCGTCGGACGGGGTGATGTCCTTCAGCCACACGTCGATCGCGGCCCGCTCCTTGGACACGCCCCGGGGCCAGAGCCGGTCCACGAGCACCCGGGTGCCGTCACCGTCCTCCGGGGGGTCGTAGACCCTGCGTACACGTACGGAACCCGTGCCCGGACCGCTCACCGCACCGACCGCCTCTCGCCCGCTCCCGCTCATGCCCCGCTCTCCACCCTGGACCGGCCTCCCCCGTCCCGCAGCCCGGGGCACGGGGCGGGCCCGGGACGCGGGGCCGCCCTCACCCGGCCCGTACGTCGCGCCAGGCGGCCGGGACGCGGTCGGCGACGTCCTGCGCGGCGACCGGTGCGCCGTCCGAGCCGTGCCGGGCCGCGAGGCCGTGCAGATAGGCGCCCACCGACGCGGCGTCGCGCGGGGCGAGTCCGGCGGCCAGCAGGGACCCGGTCAGCCCGGACAGCACGTCCCCGCTGCCCGCGGTGGCGAGCCAGGACGTACCGGTCGGGTTGACCCGTACGGGTGTGTCGCGGGCCTCGGCGACCAGGGTCGTCGACCCCTTGAGCAGGACCGTGGCGCGGTAGCGGGCGGCCAGCTCCCGTACGGCGGCGAGCCGGCCGGCCTCGACCTCCTCGCGCGGCACGCCGAGCAGCGCGGCGGCCTCCCCGGCGTGCGGGGTGAGCACGGTGGCGGCGCCGCGCGTACGGACGGCGTCGGCGTCCATCAGCCGCAGCCCGTCCGCGTCGACGAGCACCGGCACGTCCGAGGCCAGCACATCGGCGACCGCCGCCCCGGCCGCCGTACCGTCGCCGAGTCCCGGCCCCACCACCCAGGCCTGCACCCGCCCGGCCCTCGACGGCGGACCGGCGTGCACCAGCGCCTCCGGATAGCGGGCGATCACCGCGTCCCCGCCGGGGCCGACGTACCGCACCGCCCCGGCACCGCCCCGCAGCGCGCCCGCGACCGCGAGCACCGCCGCGCCCGGGTAGCGCTCCGAGCCGGCGACGACGCCGACGACCCCGCGCCGGTACTTGTCGCTCGCCCCGCCCGGGACCGGCAGCAGGGCCGCCACGTCCGCGTACTGCAAGGCCTCCAGGTCCGGCGGCTCGGGCAGCTCGGGCCCCAGGCCGATGTCGACGAGCCGCAGGGCGCCCGCCCGTTCGGCGGCCGGGTCGATGAGCAGCCCCGGTTTGTACGTGCCGAAGGTGACCGTCGCGTCCGCCCGCACGGCCGTCCCGTGGATCTCCCCGCTGTCGGCCTCCACTCCGCTGGGCAGGTCCACCGCGAGGACCGGGGCCCGTGACCCGGCCAGCGCCCGCAGCAGCGCGGCGGCCTCCGGGCGCAGCCCGCCGCGTCCGCCGATCCCGGTGATGCCGTCCACGATCAGATCGACGGCGCCGAGCCCGTCCGGGCTGTCGAGCACCTGTCCGCCGGCCGCCTCCAGCGCGGTGAGCCCGGCGGCGTGGACCTTGTCGGGCGAGGTCAGCAGGGCTCGTACCCCCGCGCCCCGCCGGGCCAGCCGGGCCCCCGCGTACAGCGCGTCGCCGCCGTTGTCGCCGCTGCCGACGAGGAGCAGGACCCGGGAGCCGTACACCCGTCCGTTGCGCCGCAGCAGATCGCCGCAGGCCACGGCGAGCCCGGCGGCGGCCCGCTGCATCAGGGCGCCCTCCGGCAGCCGTGAGATGAGTGCCGCCTCGGCGGCCCGTACGGTCTCCACGCTGTACGCACGTCGCATACGGTCAACCCTCCGCGATCACCACGGCCGACGCCACCCCCGCGTCATGGCTGAGGGAGACGTGCCAGCTCCGTACGCCGAGCGCGGCGGCGCGCGCCGCGACCGAACCGCTCACCCGCAGCCGGGGCTGCCCGCTGTCCTCGACCCAGACCTCCGCGTCGGTCCAGAGCAGCCCGGCGGGCGCGCCGAGCGCCTTCGCCAGGGCCTCCTTCGCCGCGAACCTGGCGGCCAGCGACGCGACACCGCGCCGCTCCCCGCTGGGCAGTGTCAACTCCCGTTCCACGAACAGCCGCTGGGCCATCTGGGGCGTACGCTCCAGCGCGGCGCCGAAGCGCTCGATCTCGGCCACGTCGATCCCCACCCCGATGATCACAAGCTCACCCTCGCCACTCCCCTGGTCATGCTTCTCGCCACTCCCGTCCCACTCGGCTCACTCCACGGTGACGGACTTCGCCAGATTGCGCGGCTGGTCCACCTCGTTGCCGCGGGCCGTCGCGAGTTCGCAGGCGAAGACCTGCAAGGGCACGGTGGAGACCAGCGGCTGAAGCAGCGTAGGCGTAACGGGGATGGTGATGAGGTGGTCGGCGTACGGGGCGACGGCCTCGTCGCCCTCCTCGGCGATGACGATGGTGCGGGCGCCGCGGGCCCTGATCTCCTGGATGTTCGACACGATCTTGTCGTGGAGCAGGGAACGGCCGCGCGGTGAGGGCACGATCACCACGACCGGCAGGTCCTTCTCGATGAGCGCGATCGGCCCGTGCTTGAGCTCACCGGCGGCGAAGCCCTCGGCGTGCATGTACGCGAGTTCCTTGAGCTTCAGCGCGCCTTCGAGGGCGACCGGGTAGCCGACGTGGCGCCCGAGGAACAGCACGGTGTTCTTGTCGGCGACGGACCGGGCCAGTTCGCGCACGGGCTCCATGGTCGCGAGGACCTGCTCGACCTGTCCGGAGACCGCGGAGAGCTGGCGTACGACGGTCCGGATCTCGTCGCCCCACTTCGTCCCGCGCACCTGCCCGAGGTAGAGGGCGACGAGGTAGCAGGCGACCAGCTGGGTGAGGAAGGCCTTGGTGGAGGCGACGGCGACCTCGGGCCCGGCGTGCGTGTAGAGGACGGCGTCGGACTCCCGGGGGATGGTCGAGCCGTTCGTGTTGCAGATGGCGAGGACCTTCGCGCCCTGTTCGCGGGCGTGGCGCACGGCCATGAGCGTGTCCATGGTCTCGCCGGACTGCGAGATGGCGATGACGAGGGTGCGGTGGTCGAGGATCGGGTCGCGGTAGCGGAACTCGCTGGCGAGTTCGGTCTCGCAGGGCAGCCGGGTCCAGTGCTCGATGGCGTACTTCGCGATCATCCCGGCGTGGAAGGCGGTCCCGCAGGCCACGACGACGACCTTGTCGGTCTCCCGGAGCACGCCGGGTGCGATGCGCACCTCGTCCAGCAGCAGGGAGCCCTCGCGGTCGGTCCGGCCGAGCAGGGTGTCCGCGACCGCCTTGGGCTGCTCGGCGATCTCCTTGAGCATGAAGTAGTCGTAGCCGCCCTTCTCGGCGGCGGAGGCGTCCCAGTCCACGTGGTACTCGCGCACCTCGGCGGTCCGCCCGTCGAACCCGGTGACGGCGACGCCCGCCCGGCTCAGCTCGACGACCTGGTCCTGCCCCAGTTCGATCGCCGCCCGGGTGTGCGCGATGAAGGCGGCGACATCGGAGGCGAGGAACCACTCGTCCTCCCCCACGCCCACGACGAGCGGTGAGTTCCGCCGGGCGCCGACCACCACGTCGGGCTGATCGGCGTGCACGGCGACGAGGGTGAAGGCCCCCTCCAGCCGCCGGCACACCTGGCGCATGGCCTCCGCCAGTTCCCCGCAGCCGGAGAACGCCTCGGCCAGCAGATGGGCGACCACCTCGGTGTCGGTCTCCGAGCCCAGCGCGTGCCCGCGCCCGGCGAGCTCGCGCCGGAGCGCGGCGAAGTTCTCGATGATCCCGTTGTGCACGACGGCGACCCGGCCCGCGTTGTCCAGATGCGGGTGCGCGTTGACGTCGTTGGGCGCCCCGTGCGTGGCCCACCGGGTGTGCCCGATGCCGGTGTTCCCGGCCGGAAGGGGCCGGTCCTTCAGCTCCTTCTCCAGATTGACGAGCTTGCCCGCCCGCTTCGCGGCGGCCAGCCCGCCGTCCGCGAGAACGGCGACACCCGCCGAGTCGTAGCCCCGGTATTCGAGGCGCTTGAGACCTGCGACGACGACATCCTGCGCCGACTGCCTACCGACGTAACCCACGATTCCGCACATATCGGCACCCTAAGCCGCAGCCTCGTCGTGGGCGGGGGAGCGCGCGGGACGTATCGGCCACCTTCGGACGCACCGGTTGGGTACCTCTCCGATGCGCCCTCGGTGCCCCGCACGCCCCGCGCGCGCCCGCGGCCGTCAGGCGCAGTACTGCGCCTCCTTGCCGATCGACCGGTACATGCAGTCGGCGTTCTCGATCAGCTGGAGCACCGCGTCCCGGTTGCGCGAGGTCTCCCGCTCGATCACCTCGTCGGGCGGGTAGAAACCGCCGCCCGCGGCGGATCCGGGATACATCTCGAAGGTGTACCCGAAGATCTTCTGCGAGCCCCACAGCCAGTCGTCGATCGACCCGTCGGTGATGTAGAGGTCACTGGACTGCTCGGCGGTGTAGCCGTTGCTCGCGCCCATCTTCTGGCCGACGGCGGCGAACGCGTTGCGGTCGTCGGCGCTCATGCCGGTGGCGGTGTCGCTGTACGTGTAGCCGAACGGCCACAGCACCAGCTGGCTGTACGTGTGGAAGTCGATGCCCGCCGTGATCTGCTGCTTCCCGCCGACCACCCGGCCGCGGACGAAGTCGGCGACGACCTTCGTCTCGGGCGCGGACTCGGCCGCGGCACCGCGGTAGGTCTCCGAGGAGGTGCTGGAGGAGGATCCGCCGCAGCAGCCCCACTTGAAGGCCCAGTTGCGGTTGAGGTCGGTCCCCACGGAGGTGGAGCCGGAGTTGGGCTGCCGGTTCTTGCGCCAGCTGCGGTACGAGCCCGACGCGATGTCGTACTCCCCGCCGTCGGGGTTCACGTCCGGCACGATCCACAGCTCGCGGCCGTTGACCGCCTGGGTGATGCGGGAGTCGGTGCCGTAGTCCTCACCGAGCTCACGGAGCAGGTAGAGCGCCATCTCGACGGTCAGGTGCTCGCGGGCGTGCTGATGCGCGGTGAAGAGGACCTCGGGCTCGGCCTCGTCCGTGCCGACGTTGTCGCTGACCTTGACCGCGACGATGTCCCGGCCCTGGTAGGTCTTGCCGATCACCCGCTTGCTCATGATCGAGGGGTACGCGGCGATGCGCGCGTCGATCTCCGCGCTCATCTCGGCGTAGTTGTGGTAACCGGAGTCGGACGGCGGGAAGTCGAGCACACCGGCGCCGCCCGCCGTGACGGGTTCGGCCTCCGGCGCGGGAAGAGCCTCCAGAACATGGCCGCGCGCCCGGAGCTTCCTGGCCTGGGCGGCGTCCGCGGTGATCACGATGCCGTGGTCGTGCACCTCGTCGACCGAGACCCCGGCGCGGGCGATCTCGGTGCGGGCGGCGGCGGTGGTGCGCCCCGTGATCTCGTACTGCGAGGTCTGCTCGTCCGCCGCGACCACCGCGCCCCGCGCCGAGGTGTCGGCACTGGCGACGGCGGAGACGGGAGCGGCGAGGCCCAGGGCGAGCAGGACGGCGATGGTGGCGTTCCGTCTGGTTTTCGGCGGTCGGGTGTTCCGTGCGCTGACGAGTCGCATGCTGGCAGTCTCCTGAGTCCGTGAGTGGGGGATGGACCTGTGCGACGCGCATATGGTCGTGTCATGACATGCCCGGGTCAAGACGATGTTTCCGGCCAAGGCCGGTCCCGCATACCCGCGCGCCCCCCGGCACTCCCCCGCCGGCCGGGCTGCGGGCCGGGCGCACGCGGCCGAGGACCGTCCCGCGATCCCTGGTGGATCAGCGCGCGCCGGGCGCTCCCCCGCCGCGCTCCGCCTCCGCGAGCCGCCGGCGCAGCGCGGCCTTCTCCGGTGCGGTGCCCGGGAGTTCGAGCGCCTCCCGGTACGCGGCCGCCGCCTCGCCGAAGCGCTCCAGGCGGCGCAGCAGGTCGCCCCGCGCGGCCGGGTAGGGCGGGTACGCGCGCAGCCTCGGCTCCCCGGCGAGCGCGTCGAGCAGCGCGAGACCCGCCTCCGGTCCGTCCCGCATCGCCACCGCCACGGCCCGGTTCAGGGCGACCACGGGGGACGGGGCGAGGACGAGCAGCACGTCGTACAGCGCGACGATCTGCGGCCAGTCCGTGCGCGCGACGTCCGGCGCCTCGTCGTGCAGCGCGGCCACGGCGGCCTGCACCCCGTACGGCCCGGCCGGTCCGCCGGTCAGCGCGTCGACCACCAGCCCCCGCCCCTCCTCGATCATGGCCCGGTCCCAGCGCCCCCGGTCCTGCTCGTCGAGGAGTACCGGCTCGCCGTCGGGCCCGCTGCGGGCGTCGCGCCGGGCGTGGACGAGCAGCATCAGCGCGAGGAGCCCGGCGGTCTCCCGTTCGGCGGGCAGCAGCCGGCGCAGGATCCGGGCCAGCCGGATCGCCTCGTCGGCCAGATCCGGCCGCTGGAGACTCGGTCCGGAGCTGGCGGCGTACCCCTCGGTGAAGATCGAGTAGAGGGCCTGGAGCACTCCGGGCAGCCGTTCGGGCAGTTCGTCGGCGCCGGGCACCCGGAACGGGATACGGGCCTCGCGGATCTTCTTCTTCGCCCGCACGATCCGCTGGGCCATGGTGGCGGTCGGCACCAGGAAGGCCCGCGCCACCTCCGGGGTCGTAAGTCCGGCCAGACAGCGCAGGACGAGCGCGGTCCTGTCCTCGGCGGCGAGTGCCGGGTGCGCGCAGGTGAAGAAGAGCTGGAGCCGTTCGTCCGGCAGCGCGCCCGTGGCACCGGCGGGCGGTGCGGCGTACGCGCGCTCCGTCTCCGCCCGCTCCGCGTCGGCGCGCAGGACGGCGAGCCTGGCCGCGTACGTCCGGTCCCGGCGCAGCCGGTCCACGGCCTTGCGCCGGGCCGTCGTCAGCAGCCAGGCCCCGGGGCGGGCCGGGACCCCCTCGGCCGGCCAGTGCAGCAGCGCCGCCTCGATGGCCTCCGAGGTCACCTCCTCGGCCAGGTCCAGGTCCCCGAACCGGCGGACGAGGGAGGCCAGCAGCAGACCGCGTTCCTCCCGGAACACCGCCTCGGCCGAAGCCCGCGCCCCGGCCTCCCCCGCCCCGGCCCCGGCTCCCCCGCCCGTCACCGTCAGGCCCCGAAGTCGGCCACGGGCCGCACGACGACGGCACCGCTGCCGCGCGCCCCGGGGCAGCGGGCCGCCCAGTCGAGCGCGGTGTCGAGGTCGGGCACATCGATGACGAGGAACCCGCCCAGCACCTCACGTGTCTCGGCGAACGGCCCGTCCGTCACGGTCCGCTCCCCCGCCGGCCCGACCCGGACGGTCGTGGCGGTGACCAGGTCGGCCAGCGACTCCCCGGAGACGAGGATGCCCGCGTCGCGCACGGACCGGTCGTAGTCCATCCAGTCCTCGACGGTGCAGTCGGCCGCGCCGCCGTTCTCGTCGATCGCCCCGCTGTGGATCAGCAGCATGTACTTCATGGTCCTGGCTCCTGTCGTGTCCTGCCATATACCGTCGCACCCCGCTGTGGGGTGCCTTTCACCATGACGACGAACGGGACCGGGCCCGATCGACACGCCGCGGGAACTTTTCGCCGCCCGGGTCCCGGTGATCGTCCCCGGTCCGGGCGGTGGAGGCCCGGAGCGGGCTGCGCGGGGCCGGCGGCCGGGCGCCGGCGATCTCCGCACGGGAGGAGATGAGCGGGCCGCGGCACGCTCCCTAGTGTTCGAAGCCTCTACTCCCAGGAGGCATTCCGATGGCGACCGCTTGCCCCTTCGCACTCGACCGCAACGGCACGGACCTGCACGCCGAGAACGCGCGCCTACGATCGCAAGGGCCTGTGGCCGCGGTGGAGCTCCCCGGCGGGGTCACCGGCTGGAGCGTGGTGGACCACGCCCTGGCGAAGCAGGTGCTCAACGACGCGCGATTCGTGAAGAATCCGCAGCGCTGGCCGGCCTTCGCCTCCGGTGAGATCCCAGCGAACTGGCCGCTGATCAGCTGGGTCGTGATGGACAACATGACGACCCACGACGGTGCCGACCACAACCGTCTGCGCAAGCTGATCTCACAGGCGTTCACCCCGCGCCGGGTCGACGAGACCCGGCCGCTCGTCGAGAAGATCACCACGGAGCTCATCGAGGGCCTGGCGGACGTGCCGCCCGGGGAGGTCATCGATCTGAAGGGCCGCTTCGCCTACGCCCTGCCCGCCGCCGTGATCTGCGACCTGTTCGGTGTTCCGGCCGAGTCCCGCGCCGAGGTACTGCGCGGGGGCGAGGTGACCACCAGCACGTCGCTCACGGAGGAGGAGGCGGCGGCCAACGTGGCGCACTGGCACCAGGCGCTGGGGGACCTCGTCGACGCGAAGCGCGGGGCGCCGGGGGACGACCTGACCAGCGTGCTGATAGACGCGGCGTACGAAGGGCAGCGGCTGACCCACGAGGAGCTGGTCGGCACCCTGTTCCTGATGCTCGGCGCGGGTTCCGAGACGGTGATGAACCTGCTGTGCCACGCGGTCCGCAATCTGCTGGCCCACCCCGACCAGCTGGCGATGGCGATGAGCGGCGAGGTCTCCTGGGACCAGGTCACCGAGGAGGCCCTGCGGGTGCAGTCGCCGATCAACCAGCTGCCGTTCCGGTTCGCGACCGAGGACATCGAGATCGGCGGGGTGACGATCCGCGAGGGCGACCCGGTCCTCATGGGCTTCGCCGCGGCGGGCCGCGATCCGCAGCTGCACGGTGAGGACGCGGACCTCTTCGACGTCACCCGTCCCAACAAGGCGCACCTCTCGTTCGGCCACGGAGCGCACTTCTGCATCGGTGCGCCGCTGGCCCGGATGGAGGTCGCGATCGCGCTGCCCGCGCTGTTCGAACGGTTCCCCGATCTGGAGATCGCGGTGCCGGACGACGAGCTGGTGCCGCTGGCGTCCTTCATCATGAACGGCCCCCACACGCTCCCCGTACGTCTGACGCGGCAGCAGAGCGCCTGACGACGGGCTACGGGCTCTTCGGCAGCGGGCTCCACGGCTCCCGAGCCGCCCGGTGGTACGCCGTTGCCGGACATCGGCCCAGCCTGGAGGCTGTGGTGGGGCCCGGCAGCCGCCGGAGTACGGAAACCGCGTGGTCGCCCGGGTCGTGGTGCCGGTATCGTCCGGCCCCACGACCCGCCGCACCGGCGGCACACGCACGGAGAGCGATTCGGATGACCGGCCGGCAAGCAGTGACGACCCTGTGGCGACCCACCGGCCCCGAGGAGCTGGACCTGGTCCGCGCGCTCGACTGGCGTGCCTGGCCGCCCAGGCTGCCCGAACAGCCGATCTTCTACCCGGTCCTCAACGAGGACTACGCGATCAGGATCGCGCGGGACTGGAACGTGAAGCACGACGGCGCCGGGTTCGTCACCCGTTTCGACGTCGAGTCGGAGTTCCTGAGCCGGTACCCCGTCCAGCAGGCCGGGGGACGCACGATCCTCGAACTCTGGGTACCCGCCGAGGAGCTGGAGGAGTTCAACGCCCACATCGTCGGCGGGATCCGGGTCGTCCACGAGTTCCGCTGAGGCGGGCCGCCCGCCGACGGCCCGACGCGGCGGTTCGGCGACGTCGCCTCGATACCCTGTGCGGCGTGATCAACTCCCTGATGCATGCCGAGGATTCCGAGGTCGCGACAGCGGGCGCGCGTGCCGGTGCGGACGTGGTGCGCAGCCTGTACGGTCAGCGGCTCACCCGCATCGACAAGGGCGCCGGAGACTTCGCGACCGCCGCCGATGTGGAGGCGGAGAGGGCGATCCTCGACGTCATCCGCGCCGCGCGGCCCGAGGACGCGGTGCTCGGCGAGGAGGGCGGGCGGCAGGGCGCCGCCGACGCCGGACGCCGGTGGTTGGTGGACCCCCTGTGCGGCACGTTGAACTACGCGGCCGGCACCATGCTGGTGGCCGTCAACGTGGCGCTGGGCGACGGGGCGGCCGCGGTGGCCGACCCGTTCGGCGGCGAGGTCTTCGCGACGGACGGCAGGACCGCCTGGGTGCGGAAGGACGGGGTGGACACACGGCTGGTGCCCACGTCCGCCACCCGGCTGGTGGACGTCAATCTCGATCCGCCGTTCCCGAGCGCACCCGGGTTCCGGGCGGTGGACCTGCTGGCCGATCCGGCCTTCGTCGAGCGGTTCCGGCCGAGGGTCGGGTCCACGACGCTGGCGCTGGCCTGGGTCGCGGCGGGCAAGCGCGCCGCGTATGTCACCGATGGCGGTGACCTCTCCAAGAGCGTGCACTTCGCCGCCGGGATCGCCCTGTGCAGGGCCGCGGGCTGTGTGGTCACCGGTATCGACGGCGCCCCGGTCGGGCCGGCGGGACGCGGACTCGTGGCGGCGGCCGACTCCGGGACCCACGGGCTGCTGATGGAGATGATCCGTACGGCGGCCGGGTGACCGGGCCGGGACGTGTCCGCCGGCCGTCGGGGTGCCCGTGCGGTACGGATCCCACCCCGTACGACGAGGACGCGGACGAGGACGCGTCGGCCATCACACCGTGGCGGCTCGTGGCGCGTCGTCGTCGACGAAGCCGAGCCGTCGGTTCATGCCGATGGCCGCCGCGTTGGCAGGGTGGTGGAAGGTCCGCAGCACACGCGCGCCGTGGGCACGCGCGAAGCCGATGGCCAGGAGCTTCATGGCAAGCGACACACCCCGCCCCCGGTAGCCGGCCAGCAGCCCGGTCATCTCGCTGAAGGCGTGCCCCTCGGGCTGGATCGACGTGGTGGCCATGCCGACCCAGGACCCGCCGTCCAGGGCGAGAACGACGCCTCGGGGATCGTAGGCCGGAATCTCGATGCGCTGGGCGAGGTACTCGTCGTACGTGTAGAACTCCCCGCGCTCCGGTATGTCGGCGGAGCACGTCCTGTTCAATGCGTAGAGGGCACGCCGGTGTTCGGCCGTGTCGCCGAGGTCCGCCATCGTCGTGAACTCGATTCCGGCCTCTCGGCAGCTCTGGAGGCGGGACGCGAACCGGGCATCGTCGAACGCGTCCAGATCGAGCTTGAGCCGAACCCACTCGACGGCCATCAGGGCACCTCCAGGGTCACCGGCCTGAACACACGTTCCCGGAGCCTATCGGCCAGGCGCACGCCGGATCACGGCGCGGCACGGGCGGCCGGACGGCGCGAAGCACCGACCCCGGTCACGCAGAAGGCTTTCCGCTCTTCTCGTACCGGCCGCGCTCCCCTAGGGTGGCCCTCTGCTGCCTGGCCTTGGGGGGCTTGTGTCGGATCGTGATTCCACTCCTGTTCCACCCACCATGCGCCTGGTCGCACGGGAACTCGAACTCGGTCCGCGCCAGGGACTGGTGTGCACGAATCCCAAGAGCTTTCCGTGGATCGTGGTGCTGCTGCCCGCGCTGGTCGGACTGCTGGTGCTCTGGCTGGGGATCTCGGCCATGGCGGAGAACCAGCGGAACGGCGACGCCTGGTACTACGCGCTGCCGCTGCTCCTCCTGGCGGTCGCCGTCCTCGGAGCGGCCGGGTACTTCCTCTTCCTCGCGCTCACGAGACGGCAGCCACAGGTCTGGGTGGGCCACTACCGGCACGGCATCGTGCGGGAAGTCGCCGGACGGGAGCCGGAGGCGTACACCTGGGACGAGATCGCCGGCATCCGGCGGCGCAGTACCCGAGTGACGAACGGAATCACCGGCGTCACCACACACCAGCTCTGGATACGTCCCCACGAGGGCGGCGAGATCGTGGTGGACGACGCGTACGAGGGAGTCGCACGGTTCACCGACCAACTGGACACGGCGTTCACGCGCGTGCGGCTGCCCCAGGACGGCGAACGGCTCAAGGCCGGCGAGCGGATCGACTTCTTCGGCGCCCACATCGATCCCGCCGGTCCGGGCCACCCCGGCCACCGGCTCGACTGGAGCGAGGTCGGCCGGATCACGGTCGAGAAGGGCTGGGTGGAGATACACCGGCGCGGCGAAGGGAAGCCGTGGGCCAGGCTCCCCGTGGAGATGATCGAGAACCTGTCGGTCTTCCTGGCCCTCGCCACGACGCCGCGCTGAGGGCCGTCCCGGAGCACCCCTGATCACAGCGGCGCCGCGGACACACCACCGGCCTCCCCGCCCGCGCCGTCCCCCGTCCCGTCCTGCCCCCACGGCCGCAGCTTCTCCGGATTGCGGACCACCCAGATCCGGGTGACGCGGCCCTCGGCGACCTCGAACGACGCCACGGTCACGACGGCACCCGCACGCCGGGCCACCAGCCCCGGCACACCGTTGACCGACCGCTCCAGGAGTTCGAGCCCCGGAGCCCGGTCGGCGATGGCGACCATGTACCGGGCGATGCGCGCACCGCCCTCGACCGGACGCAGAACGGTGCCGGCCAGGCCGCCGCCGTCGGCGGTCATCACGGCCGCCGGGTCGAGGAGTCCGACGAGGGCCGCGATGTTCCTGGTCTGCCATGCCTCTTTGACCTGCCGCACGGCGTCGGCCTGCCCGGCCGCCGTCACCGGAGCCCGCGCCCCGCGCACCCGCCGCCGGGCGGAGGCCGCGAGTTGCTTGCAGGCCGCGGGCGTCCGGCCGAGGATGCCCGCGATCTCGGCGAAGGGGTAGCGGAAGACGTCGTGCAGGACGAACGCCACCCGCTCGGCGGGGGTCATCGACTCCAGGACCACGAGGAAGGCCATGGTCACCGATTCGTCCAGGACCAACTGGTCGGCGGGGTCGGCGAGGGCGCCGGGGCCGGTGCCGCGGCCGGTGTCCCACTCCGCGCGGTCGGGCAGCGGATCGGGCAACCACGCTCCGACATAGCGTTCGCGCCGGGCGCGAGCCGAACCGAGCACGTCCAGGCAGATGCGGCCGGTCACCGTCGTCAGCCAGGCACCGGGCGACACGATCTCGTCCCGCCGGTTTCGCGGCAGCGCGTACCAGCGGGCGTAGGCCTCCTGCACGGCGTCCTCGGATTCGGCCAGTGAACCGAGCAACCGGTACGCCACGTTCATCAGCCGGCGCCGCTCCCCGGCTGCCCCGCCCGCGTCCGCCCCAGCCGTCCCCATGCGCCCGGTCGTCCCCCTCGCCTTACCTTTCGCGGGCCCGCTTCGTCGGACCGGTGAGACCTTATCGATCCACCGCCCCCAGGGCGGGAAAAGGGGACTGCGGCATGACGACCCGGGCGACGGCACAGCACCGAATCTCGTTTCTGCGGATGGCGATCGGCCTCCAGACCCTGACCATCTTCCTCCAGGCGGTCTCCGCCGGCCTGCTGCTGTCCTCGGCCTACGGAGAGACGCTGCACAGCGCCGGGGCCCGCGTGATGTACGGGGCGTCGATGCTGTACGTGCTCGCGGCCGTGCTGGCCTGGAAGCCGGGCGGCGGATCGCCCCGGCCCGTCGGGTACGCGTGCGGCTTCCTCGCCCTCGCCTCGGTCCAGGTCCTGGTCGGCATCGCGCACGTACCGTCCGTCCATCTCCCCCTGGGTGTCCTGATGTTCGGCCTGAGCGTGCTGGCACTGGCGCGGCGCTGAACGAGCCGTCGGCTCAGCGCTCGTCGTAGTGGCGACGGGCGGTGTCGATCTCGTCGTGGTGGTCGGTGGCCCATTGGGCGAGGGCGTAGACCGTTCCGCGCAGGCTCTCTCCGAGTGGGGTGAGCCGGTATTCGACGCGTGGGGGCACCTCGGCGTAGGCGGTACGGGTCAGAAGACCGTCGCGTTCGAGGTGGCGCAGGGTCAGGGTGAGCATGCGCTGGGAGATGCCCGGGATCCGCCGGTTCAGGGTGCTGAAGCGCAGGGGTCCGGTACTGAGCATGCCGATGACGAGGACCGACCACTTGTCGCCGATCCGGTCGAGGGTCTCCCTGGCTCCGCGGCCGTTGTCGGGCCACATCTCGCAGGGATGCGGGGGGATTTCCGCAGCGCCGTCAGGTTCATGGGTGTGCTCTTCGAACATCGATGTGCCTTTTGTAGGGTGCCTGATACATCTCTACGGTGGGGCTGCGCACAAATCGTAACCAAGCGAGGTAGCCGCATGTCTTCCACGATCGCAGTCGTAGGCGCCGGTCCGGGCCTGGGCAAGTCCCTCGCCCGCCGCTTCGGCACCGCCGGGCACCCCGTCGCCCTGATCTCCCGCAACGGCGAGAGGCTGAGGGGCCTGGCCGACTCCCTGGCGGCCGAGGGCGTGAACGCCCGCGCCTACCCGGCCGACGTCACCGACGGGGAGGCCCTGACCGGCGCACTGCGCACGGCCGCCGAAGAGCTCGGGCGGATCGGGGTGCTCGCCTACAGCCCGTCCCCCGCCTTCCCCGACGTGGCCGGCGAGGTGGCCGACCTGAAGGCTCTGGGTTTCACCTCCGCGGCCGAGACCACCGTGGAATCCGCCCAGGCCATGTTCGACCTGGTCGTCAGCGGCGCTCTCACCGCGACGGCCGCGGTCCTTCCGGGCATGCGGGCGGCCGGCGACGGCGCTCTGCTGTTCACGGGCGGCACGATCGCCGTCAACCCCATCCCGGGGATGGCCAATGGCGGCATCGCCATGGCCGGGCTGCGGTCCTGGGCGCGCAGCCTGCACGACGACCTGGCCGAGGAGGGCGTCTACGTCGGCCACTTGTCCATCGGCGTACCGATCGTGCCCGGTACGGGCGCGGGCGACCCGGACGCCCTCGCCGAGCGCTGGTACCAGCTCTTCCGGGCGCGCGACGTCTTCGGGGCCACCGTCGGCTTCTGAACCCGCCCGACGCGGCCCGTCCCACGACCTTCCCGGGCGCTCAGGCCCCTCGGTGGCCCCGGAGAGCCCGAGGCACGGGACCGGCCCGCTTCGCACCGCTGTCACCCGCGATCCGCAGTCCGGACAACGGAGGTACCGCACATGCACGCCGACACCGGCCGGCCGGCCTTCCTGCTCGTCCACGGAGCCTGGCACGGTGCCTGGTGCTGGGACTCCGTACGCGCCGAGCTGGACGCCGACGGCCGGCGGTCCCACGCCGTCGACCTGCCCAGCGCCAACCCACCGGGCGGCCGGCACGACCGCGCCCGCCCGGTGGGCATGCTGGACGACGCGGACGCCATCCGGGACAGCCTCCGGCGCATCGACGGCCCGGTGGTGGTGATCGCCCACTCCTACGGCGGCGTCCCCACCACGCAGGCCATCGGGGACGCCGCGAACGTGGTGGGCGCGGTGTATCTCGCCGCGTTCCAACTGGACGTGGGCGAGAGCATGTTCACGTTCCTGGGGGCACCCGTGCCGGACGACGGAACGGGCCAGGCCCCGCCGTACGAGGACTCCCGGCGCGTACTCTTCGGCGACATGTCCCGGGCCGACGCCGACCGTGCCGCGGCCCGTCTGCGCCCGCAGAGCGTGCGGTCCTTCACGGAGCCGGTGACCACGGCGGGATGGCGCACCGTACCGTCCAGCTACGTCGTCTGCGACCACGACCGGGCGCTCGAACCGTCCCGGCAACGCGAGCTCGCCACGCGCGCCGGTTCCGTCCACCGGCTGCCGAGCAGCCACTCGCCGTTCCTCTCCATGCCCCGGCGACTCGCCACTCTCCTGGGCCGGATAGCCGGCCCGGCGATGACTCGCCCCGGCCGGGGCTGACCACCGTCCTTCGGCGTCCTCCGGCGTCTTCTTGCGTCTTCTTGCGCGGCATCGGGAACCTCCGCGTCGCGGGACTACGTCGACCGCGCCGGCCGTGGCGTTCGGGCCCGGCATACCGGCTCGGAAGGGCCTGCCGACGGAACGCGGGGCTTCAGGGGTCCAGTCGGTGCCTCATATGCTCGGCCGATGAGAGAACCTCATCCGGTCGAGCTGCCCAAGACGTTCGTCACCCGGCGCGACGGTCATTGGTACGGGCGGTTCCGGTTGCGTTTCACCCCGGTGTCGCCGTGGCCCGGCCTGCCCACGACGTTCATTCGAGTACGTCCGGGATGGCGGTCCCTGGTCGAGGAAACGCTGGCACTGGTGACTGCCGAGATGCCCAGGCAGAACTGGCCGGTCCAACTGCTCAACCAGAGGATTCATGGGCGCACTTGGGAATTCGACCTGGGCCCGCCGGAAGCCGACTACCTCTGCTTGGACCTGCTGTCGGACATCTGCTACATCGACATGCGCAACCTTCACCGGCTCATCGACCTCCTGGCACCGGCCATGGAGGACGCGCACTTCTTCGTCCACTCGATGGGTGACGGCATCGACCGGTGGGTCGACGAGGTACGTGTCCACGACGGGCGGTGCAGCGTCGCGCGGTGGCCCCTCGCGGACGAGGCGTGGATCGAGTTCCCCGCGCTGTGCGCGGAGCTCGCGGACAGTCGCGCCGGGGACGAGGCCTTCGGCCGGTTCGTCGGGCTGCTGAGTGACCGGTGAGCCGGTTGCGGTACCTGACGGGATTTCATCACTCCGTGGTGTGCCACGCGGTGCCGCACAGCCGTTTTCTTCTTCAATTACCCTGGATTTTTCACCGCGTCACGCTTCCGCAGTTGCGGCGTAATCCGTATGCGGATTAATCTGATGAAGAGCTGGGATTTGCCGCCGGCCAGAGCGTATCGCCCCGGGTGGAGACTTCCCTCGCATCTGCCTCCCTGAGAGCTCATTTTCTCCGAGCCCTCGGGCAGCCCCGGCCGCGCCCTGATGACGGAGGTAAGTCCGTATGCAGATGAACGACACCTATCAGCAGGCTCTCGACGGCACACTGGTTTCCGAGGACGGCCCCACAGGAAATCCCGCAACCTTCACCAATCAAACCTGCATCCCACTGTCTCTCTATCTGCTGAGCAGCGACGGTGAGCACTACTCCTCGTTGACGACACCCGATCAATACCTGCCGGAAGCTACGAGCATGCTGTCTGCCGGCGGGGGGAACTTTACGCGGCAGGACCCGGGCGTGAACTGGTACTGGCTTTTCAGCAACGCGTACACGGGAGCGTTTGCCGCCGCGTTTCAGACTCCTTCGAGCGGCAGCGTGACCGTGACGAGTTTCGATCTGCTGGACCCGAACGACATCGGCGTTCCGCCGCAGCCCGGCGACGATGTACTCATCCCCCCGGACTCCGCGCCGGTCATGGTCGGCTGTGGAATCCTGCCGAACGGAAATGCCGTGATCCGGCAGCAGTACTGGCAACGCCTGCCCGACTCCTACAGCATCGGCCCACTGGAAACGAAGACGGTGGAGAGTACGGTGACGTCCGGCATGCAGCAGACCTCGTCGAACCTGACCACCGTCGAGGGCTCGGTCACGGGAAGCGCCTCGGCCGGCTGGGGCCCGGTCTCCGCATCGGTCTCGGCCTCGCTGAGTGCGTCGGCGACGTCATTTCAGCAATTCACCGCCACGACACAGACGACGTCCTATGTGTCGGACCACTACGAGAACCACTCGGAGACCGCTTCCGAAATGCATCTGCACTGGCAGCTGACGGATTCGATCACTGTTTACGATGCGGACGGTACGGCATTGAGCTCAATCATCACCGGCACGCAACCCGTGATCATAGGGTGACCTCCGAGCGCGAGGGATGCGACCATGAAAATGAATTCGGTGTACCAGGATGCCATAAACGAAACCCTTCAGTCGACCAACACGGGCCACACCCTGCTCGATCTGACACTTTCCAACCAACTCACCTTTCCTGTTGCGGTCTATCTGATCTCGGATTCCGGCTGGTGGATCGGAGGGCTGGACAACATATTCTCGGAACCGCCCGGATACCCCGGTCTGGTGATACCCGCATGGGGAAGGCTGGACTTTGCCACTGAATTCGACCTGGGCTGGTACGTGCTGTTCCTGAACGCCTATTCCGGGGCGTTCGTCACGGTGATGCAGGTCCAGTCCGCGACGTACAGTCCGGAAAGCGGCCGTAACTGGCTCATAGCGAACCCGTCGTACCTGGTGGATCCCAGCGACATCGGGCCGGTCCCGGAACCCAATGCGTCCGTCGTCATCCCTCCGGACTCGCCGCGGGTCGTCGTCGGCTCCGGCCCGCTCAACGAAACCGGTAACACAGTGGTGCGGGAGCAGTACTGGCAGCGTCTCCCCGACTCCTACAGCATCGCCGCCGGCGCACGCAGGACCATCAGCTACTCCACCACCTCCGGAATGGAGAGCACCACCTCCGAGCAGACCACGCTGGCGGCCTCGGTCACGGGGAGCACCACGGCCGGGTGGGGGCCCGTCTCCGCCACCCTCACGGCCAGCCTGAGCGACAACTCGACCAACTTCCAGCAGACCAGCACCACGGTCGAGAGAACGGCCTTCGTGTCCCAGACGTACGACAACACGGACAACCTGGCGTCGAGAATCGTCTTCTACTGGCAGCTCACGAACGTGCTCACCGTGTTCGACCCGGACGGCAACGCTCTCGCGTCACTCATCTACGGGACGGAGAGTCCCGCGGTGATCGACGCGCACACGCTCGGAGCCCTTCCTCCCCGCCCCTTGGAGAAGAGGCTCCCCATGTCCGCGGACATGAAGGCACGGCTGCCCGCCGCGCCCCCGACCGCCGGGGACGGACACCGGCCGGCGCCCTCCGCCGGTACCCACGAAGGCGGAGAGCGGTGAATCACGCGCCCGTGGAGCCCGACGAGGCGCATGTCGCCGTCGAGGAGTGGTTGTCCTACCCCGGCATCGTCATGCTCGACACCGGCGCGAAGGTCCGGGGCGGCCACGAGCTCCCGCAGCGGGCGATCATCGTCGGCGTGGTGAAGAAGAGGCCCGGAACCGCCCTCACACCACTGGACTTCCCGGTCCCGCCTTCCGTGGAGGTCGAGATCCGTCAGCCGGACGGCACGGTCGCCACCAGGACCATCCCCACGGACGTGGTGGAGACCGGCGAGATCCGCCCGATGTCGCTGTCCTGGCAGGAGCGCCCGTGTCCCGGCGGGTTCCGCATCGAGGCGCAGCCGCGGAAGCTGCTGCTCGGCATGGTGTACGTGCAGTCCAAGGGGACGCTCGGAGTCACCACCGACTTCCGTAACCAGCAGTGCCTGCTGACGAACTGCCATGTGATCGGGGACCGGGCCATGGCTCCGGGAAACGCCCTCTACCAGCCCGCCTGGTCCACGTGGAGGCAACGCAGGGAGGACAACGCCATCGGCGTCTGCGACGGTACGGTCAGCATCCTGACCTACGGGACGCCGACCGTGGAGAAGCCCGTCCTCAATCAGTACGACTTCGCCTGGTCCGTGATGAATGACGCCAACCTGATGTCACATCGGATACAGGACATTTACGACGGGCAGGCGGCACTTCCCATCCGGAGGGATCCTCTGAGGGGGAATGCGGTGACATGGATCGGCGCCACCACCGGCATGACACAACAGTCGACGATCGCGTCGGCGAATGTCATGGCCAAGTGGCCTCGCGGTGATATGTGGGCATTCTGGAAGAGGCTCATCCGCATCACCGTCGACCCCGGCGCCCCCGTCGTCATGCAGCACGGCGACTCCGGTGCGGCCCTGCTCCGCCGGCGTGTGGACGCCCACGGTGTCGAAACCTTCAGCGTCGTGGGACTCCTCAGCGCGGCTTCGGACGACGGCACGCACATCTTCGCGACGCGGATACCGGACGAGAACCTCGCCGACGAGCCGCAGAAGATGCGCATCCGGCCACCCGGCCCATGACCGACCGGAGCGGCGATGCCTCGGCGGACACCTGAGCCTCCGCAGGTGGTGGCATTGCGCCGAAGGGCGCGGGCCGGGTGCCGGGCCCGCCCGTACAGCGGTCGGGGCGAGCGTGGAACACTCGCCCCGACCGCTGTAGGAGGAACACATGCCCCGTCCGTACCCCGAGTTCATCCCGGGCGCTGGAGCGAGCCTGGTGACGCGGAGCGTTCTCGCGGGCGAGAGCCGGATTCGCTGGGTGCACCGCAAGCCGTCCCGGCAGTCGGCCGACAATGGCTGGCGCGTCCTGGGCGACACCGACACGGGTGACTACCTGTCGAACGCGAAGAACTGGGTGCCTGTCGACTTCAACGAGCTCTGCGCCATCGAACCGGCCCTCATCGGCATCTACGACTTTCCGGTCGGGGCGGACCTCCAGATCGTGCATGAGGGCCGGGGGGTGGTGGTCATCGACGTCGAGTCGGGCCGCGAGGTCCCCCGGAGCGCGTTCTACGTGCCGCCGCAGCACCGGGCGGACCAGGAGGAGTGATCGGCCCACCGGACACGTTCCGGACGGCCCGCGCCGATGGCCCCGGGGGGGCGGGGTCAGTCGACGGGGTGGAGCGGGATGTCGAGGTAGGACTCGGTGCCCTCCGGCGAGGTGATGTCGAGGGTGAACACCGGGGTGGTGGTGTTGGGCGTGGTGAAGAAGGGGTCGTGGGTGTCGATGACCAGCTGGAGCTGGTGGCCCTTGGCCAGGACGTAGTCGGCGGGCTGGAGGGGGAACGTCGCGGTGGTGGCCCGGCCCGCCTGCTCGGCGGTGAAGGTGTAGGGGGCGTGGGTGACGATGTGCGCCCTGCCGGTGGTCGGGTTGTGGTCGAGCAGGTAGGCGACGATCGTGGCGTCCGACTGCTGCGGCGTCACCGTCACCCGCAGTTCCAGATCGCCCCGTACGCGCGTGGCCTGGTCCAGCGGCGCGGTGGCGAACACCGCCGCGAGGCTCCGGTCGACGTCGGCCGTCTTGTAGACGTGGGGCAGGCCCAGGCGTTCGGCCAGGCCGGTCCGGATGAGCTGGGGGGCGACGACGATGTCGGTACCCGTGCCGGTGGCCTTCACCGAACGGGTCCAGCCCGCCGCCGCGGTGCCCTCGACCAGCTGTCCGTCGCTCGTCCCGGAGGCCGCGTCGGCGAGGTGGAACCGCTTCTTCGGCAGGGCGTAGTCGTCCCAGGAGAGGTGGCGGACGTCGGAGAGGGGGTTGAACATGTACTCCGAGCGGACGTCGAACCGTGGAGCCGCCCCGTCGCCGGCGCTCCCGCCGAGGTGGTGGTCCATCCACCGGTAGGCCATGTCCGTGGGCTTGGCGGAAAGGCCGAACAGGCCCGGGAGCTCGGCGTTTCCGTGGTCGCCGACCTGGACGAGAAGGGCCTTGGGTCCGGTCAGACGGCTGTGGAAGTCGATGACGGCGGGCACCGAGAAGATGGTCTCGTGCCAGGTGGTGGTCATGAGGATGGGCGTCGCGGCGTCGTTGTACGCGTTGAGGTGGTTCTTGGGCGACCGTGCCTCGGCGAACTCCCTGACCTCGTCGTCGATGGTGTTGGCGCGGATCTTCTGGATGATCTCGCGGAACTCCTTCGAGCACCGGTCCTCGCCGAAGAGCGACACGAGTGCCTCGAACGCCTTGAGGTGACGGGTGCCGTTCTCGTACAGGGAGGCGAACAGGTCGGTCCAGGCACTGGCGCCCGCGACAGCCTTGATCCGCCGATCCTGCGCGGCGGCCAGCAGGCTCGTGCCGGCACCGTAGGAGGCGCCGAAGAAGCCGATCCGCTCCGCGTCGACCCCGTCCTGCTCGATCAGCCAGTTGATCACCTCGGTGGCGTCGGCGACGTCCTGCGGGCCGGCGACGTGGATCTCCCCCGTGGACTTGGCCAGACCTCGCTGGCTGTAGGCCAGGACGACGTAACCGCCCCTGGTCCAACGGGAGATCATGCCGAGGTAGGCCTGGTGCCCGACGCTGATCAGCGGGGCGGGCAGGACGACGGCGGGGCAGACCTGCCCGGGGGCGAGGTCCTTCGGGACGCTCAGCGAAGCGTCCAGGACCGTCCCGTCCGCCATGGTGAGGGAGACCTCCGCGTACCGGGCGATCTCCGCGTACACCTCGTACTCGTCTGCCAGGCCCCACTGGTCCAGACGGCCGATGCGGCGCGGCGAGGGGTCCAGCAGCGCCTCACGGATCGCGTCCAGTTTTGCGCGGTCGTCGGCGCCGAGCTCGAACGGCGCCTGGGGGGTTCCGTCAACAGACATGGCTTTAACCACCTTCTGTGAAAGGGATGATGACGAGGTGTCGGACACATGCTCACCCCGCCGAAATCTCCCCGGGGAAGCGTTCGACGCTGCTCACCCGAACGGATGAATGGCACCGGGTAAACCCTCAGGAGGGCAACGCGCCAGACCTTGACCGAGAACGGCCGGGCGCGGCATACACCATGTGCCGGGCCGCCGTAACAGCACGAAGCCCCACCATGCGAACGCACGATGGGGCTGTCCCGCTCGACGAAGAACCGGGGGTTCAGACCGTGCCGAACTCTCCGGCCTTCACGCCCGCCACGAACGACGCGAACGAGCCGGCGGGGAAGTCCAGGACGGGGCCGCACAGATCCTTGGAGTCACGGACGGGGACCACGCCACGTGACGCGGCGAGGTTGGCAGCGACCTCGATGCACTGGCCGCCGTTGTTGCTGTAGGAGGACTTGAACCAGCGGGGGGATTCGGTCGTCACGGGGAACCCTTTCGTAACTGCTCGATCATGGCCACTGATGCCGCTTGTGAGGGCGATTCGGCCTGTAGTTGATGGTAGGCCGTCAGCATGGGCAACACCGAGGTACTTTCCCGCTCAAGATGCCCCCGCTGCGACGACTCCGCATACGACATCAGCGAGCGGTCCGGCATCGTCAGCACGGTTATCGGCAGGTCAAACGGCCTGTGCGCCAAGTCAAACGGGGCAACCTGAAGCATGGTGTTCGGCTGACGAGCGAACTCGACCAGCCGTGTCAACTGCCCATCCATGGCAGCAGTATTGCCAATGGACCGGCGGACACAACTCTCGTCCAGCACCGCGATCACCAAGGGCATGGGCATGCGCGCAAGTGCAGCTTGTCTGTCCGCGACCAGCGCCACCCGCTCGTCTGCCTGCTCGGGCGTGATCGCCCCCCGCGCCACCGCGCTCGCGGCCAAGGTCGCCGCGTACTCCGGGGTTTGAAGCAGACCAGGCACGATCCCGACTTCGAACAGCCTGACCTCTGCGGCTCGCCCCTCGTGGGCCACATACTCCGGGAAGCCCTCCAACAGACTGCCGTGCCGTAGCTCCCCCCATAGGCGCTCGAATGCCTCGGCCGTTCCGACGAGCCCGAGGACCACGTCCAGGCTCCGCGAGAAACGCAGAGTTGGAGGTTTGCGGCCAGTTTCGATCGCTGAAATGTGCCTGCCCGAGTATCCGACCCGCACGGCAAGCTCGTCTTGTGTCCATCCGCGAGCCTCACGCGCACTGCGGACACGCGCCCCGAAGGCCGCTTGCGGACTTGCTTCGGGGTTCAACTCCTTGCGGTTAACCAATGTGCCCTCCGGTTCGGAAACGTTGAAGGAAGCCAGACTCTAGGTCACGCTGGGTCGCCTTGGTAGTGGAACAGCTACGGAGAGGCACGACCGTGTGTGCAGAAAACGGTTCCCCGAACGGGCATGCCCA
>NZ_JBEOZE010000045.1:0-65706 GCF_040297465.1 Streptomyces sp. NPDC001787 | reverse complement strand
TGCGGCTGGGGTGGCTCTCGGCGCCGGGCTGCTAGGCGCTTTAGTCGGGTGGGGGGTCCCTTTTCACCTACTGCGCCCGCCCCCCCTCTCCGTATGTCCGGTCCGGTAGGTCCCGGTCTAGCCGCCGAACTCCTCCAGCCCCTTCAGCGCCTGGTCCAGCAGCGCCTGGCGGCCTTCGAGCTCCTTGGACAGCTTGTCCGCACGGGCGTTGTTGCCCGCCGCACGCGCGGTGTCGATCTGCGTGCGGAGCTTGTCCACGGCATCCTGGAGCTGGCCGGTGAGACCCGCGGCGCGGGCCCGCGCCTCCGGGTTCGTCCGGCGCCACTCGGACTCCTCCGCCTCCTGGAGCGCCCGCTCCACCGCGTGCATCCGGCCCTCGACCTTCGGGCGGGCGTCACGCGGCACATGGCCGATGGCCTCCCAGCGCTCGTTGACGGCACGGAAAGCGGCCCTGGCCGCCTTCAGGTCCTTCACCGGCACCAGCTTCTCGGCCTCGGCCGCGAGCTCCTCCTTGAGCTTGAGGTTCTCGCCCTGCTCCGCGTCCCGCTCGGCGAACACCTCGCTGCGGGCGGCGAAGAAGACGTCCTGCGCGCCCCGGAAGCGGTTCCACAGCTCGTCCTCGGACTCGCGCTGCGCACGGCCCGCGGCCTTCCACTCGGTCATCAGGTCGCGGTAACGGGCGGCCGTGGTCACCCAGTCCTTGGAACCCGACAGCGACTCGGCCTCGGTGACCAGCTTCTCCTTGGCCTTGCGGGCCTCCTCGCGCTGGGCGTCCAGCGAGGCGAAGTGGGCCTTGCGGCGCTTGGAGAAGGCCGACCGGGCATGCGAGAAGCGGTGCCACAGCTCGTCGTCCGACTTGCGGTCCAGCCGGGGAAGTCCCTTCCAGGTGTCCACCAGTGCCCGCAGCCGCTCGCCGGCGGACCGCCACTGCTCGCTCTGCGCCAGCTCCTCGGCCTCGGCGACGAGCGCCTCCTTGGCCTGCTTGGCCTCGTCGGTCTGCTTCGCCTTCTGGACCTTGCGCTCCTCGCGCCGCGAGTCGACCGTCGCCACGAGTGCGTCCAGCCGCTTGCGGAGCGCGTCGAGATCGCCGACGGCGTGGTGCTCGTCGACCTGCTGCCGCAGATGCTCGATCGCGGTCGTCGCGTCCTTGGCCGAAAGGTCGGTGGTCTTCACCCGCCGTTCGAGGAGGCCGATCTCGACCACAATGCCGTCGTACTTGCGCTCGAAGTAGGCCAGAGCCTCCTCGGGGGAACCGGCCTGCCACGATCCGACGACCTGCTCGCCATCGGCTGTACGCACGTACACGGTGCCGGTCTCATCGACGCGGCCCCACGGGTCGCTGCTCACAGCGCCTCCTCCACCTGATGCCTGCGAGGGGGTTCGCCCCCCGGGCATCGTCCACAGTTTCCTGGGGCGGGCATCGCCCGCCCTGCACAACGCCAATCTAGGCGACCGGCCGCCCGGCTGTCCGCACTCAGCGCGGCCGAAATTCTCCGGTGCTCCGGGGCCGCCCCGGCGGCGGCCGGGGGAGCCCGGCCGCCCAGCCGGTCAGTCCTTGGCGACGGACGCCTTCTCGATGTTCACGGCCTTCTTCGGCGCACCGTCACCCGCACCGCCCTCGACACCGGCCTCGCCGACCTTCTGGACGGCCTTCAGACCGGCTTCGTCGATGGTCCCGAACGGGGTGTAGGTGGGCGGCAGCTTGGTCTCCTTGTAGACCAGGAAGAACTGGCTGCCACCCGTGTGCGGCTGGCCCGTGTTGGCCATCGCCACCGTGCCCGCGGGGAACGTCACCGTCCCGTCGGTGCCGGCCTTGCCGAGCGCGGTCAGGTTCTCGTCCGGGAGCGTGTAACCGGGACCGCCGGTGCCGTCGCCCTTGGGGTCGCCGCACTGAAGGACGTAGATGCCCTGTGTGGTCAGCCGGTGACACTTCGTACCGTCGAAGTACCCCTTGTCGGCGAGCGACTTGAACGAGTTCGCGGTGTGCGGGGTCTTGGCCGCGTCCATCGTGAACGCGATGTCGCCCTGGCTCGTCCTGAGCGACATCGTGTACTTCGCCTTTTTGTCGATCTTCATCGCGGGCTCGGGGGCCTCGCTCTCGCTCGCGGAGGGCGAGGCGGACGGGCTCTGGCTCGCGGCGGTGTCGTTCTTGCCGTCCTTGCCGTCACCGCTGTCCGCCGCGACGTACGCGCCCACGCCGACCACCGCGGCCACGGCCACCGCGGACGCGGTGATCACCGTGACACGCCTCGTCCTGCGGCGGGCTTCCTCCCGGCGCTGCTGCTGCCGCTCGTACTTCTCCCGGGCGAGCTGCCGCCGCCGCTGATCGCTGCTGACCACCGGTTGATCTCCTTGTACGTCGTGTCATCGGGCCTGGGCTGCCCCGTACGGTATATGGGTTAGCTGTGTATTGAGGAGCGCCGGTAGGCTCTGATCCGCCGCATCCTTCGCTGCGGCCGCTTCCGCCGGACGAACATTAAGGACGATCGTGCTCATTGCCGGGTTCCCCGCCGGGGCCTGGGGGACCAATTGCTACCTGGTCGCCCCCGCCGCAGGCGAGGAGTGCGTGATCATCGACCCGGGCCATCAGGCCGCCCAGGGCGTCGAGGACGCGCTCAAGAAGCATCGGCTCAAGCCCGTCGCCGTCGTGCTCACCCATGGACACATCGACCATGTCGCCTCGGTCGTCCCGGTGTGCGGCGCCCATGACGTCCCCGCCTGGATCCACCCGGAGGACCGGTACATGATGAGCGACCCGGAGAAGGCCCTCGGCCGTTCCATCGGGATGCCCCTCATGGGCGAGCTGACCGTGGGGGAGCCGGACGACGTCAAGGAGCTCACCGATGGCGCGCTGCTGAGGCTGGCCGGTCTGGAGCTCGGTGTCTCGCATGCGCCCGGCCATACGAAGGGGTCGGTGACGTTCAGGATGCCCGAGGCCGCGGACGTACCGCCGGTCCTCTTCTCGGGCGACCTGCTCTTCGCCGGCTCCGTCGGACGCACCGATCTGCCCGGCGGCGACCACGCCGAGCTGCTCGAGTCGCTGGCCCGCGTGTGCCTGCCGCTCGACGACTCGACCGTGGTGCTGTCCGGCCACGGCCCCCAGACGACCATCGGCCGCGAGCGCGCCTCCAATCCGTATCTGCACGGCATGGACGCGCCGCGACGAGGAATGTGACGAGAGACTTTCCGTGAGCACCTTTCAGGCCCCCAAGGGCACGTACGACCTGACCCCGCCGGACTCCGCGAAGTACCTCGCGGTGCGGGAGGCCATCTCCGCGCCCCTGCGCAACTCCGGCTACGGCTACATCGAGACCCCCGGCTTCGAGGACGTGAACCTCTTCGCCCGCGGCGTCGGCGAGTCCACCGACATCGTCACCAAGGAGATGTACACCCTCACCACCAAGGGCGGCTCCGAGCTGGCACTGCGCCCGGAGGGCACCGCGTCGGTGCTCCGCGCGGCGCTGGAGGCCAACCTCCACAAGGCCGGCAACCTCCCGGTCAAGCTCTGGTACTCCGGCTCGTACTACCGCTACGAGCGCCCGCAGAAGGGCCGCTACCGCCACTTCTCGCAGGTCGGTGCCGAGGCCATCGGCGCCGAGGACCCGGTCCTGGACGCCGAGCTGATCATCCTCGCCGACCAGGCGTACCGCTCGCTGGGTCTGCGCGAGTTCCGGATCCTGCTGAACTCGCTCGGCGACAAGGAGTGCCGCCCCGTCTACCGCGAGGCGCTCCAGGGCTTCCTGCGCGACCTCGACCTCGACGAGGAGACCCGCCGCCGCATCGAGATCAACCCGCTGCGCGTCCTGGACGACAAGCGGGCCGAGGTGCAGAAGCAGCTCGTGGGCGCCCCCAAGCTGCGCGACTACCTGTGCGACGCCTGCAAGGCGTACCACGAGGAGGTGCGCGAACTGCTGAACGCCGCCTCGGTCGTGTACGAGGACGACGAGAAGCTCGTCCGCGGGCTCGACTACTACACCCGCACCACCTTCGAGTTCGTCCACGACGGCCTGGGCTCGCAGTCCGCGGTCGGCGGCGGTGGCCGCTACGACGGCCTGTCCGAGATGATCGGCGGCCCCGCGCTCCCGTCCGTCGGCTGGGCGCTCGGCGTGGACCGTACGGTGCTGGCGCTGGAGGCGGAGGGAATCGAGCTGGACATCCCCGCCACCACCAGCGTGTACGCCGTCCCGCTCGGCGAGGAGGCCCGCCGGACCCTGTTCGGTGTCGTCACCGAACTGCGCAGGGGCGGTATCGCCGCCGACTTCGCGTTCGGCGGCCGGGGCCTGAAGGGCGCGATGAAGAGCGCGAACCGCTCGGGGGCCCGCCTCACGGTCGTCGCGGGCGAACGCGACCTGGCGGAGGGCGTCGTGCAGCTCAAGGACATGGAGTCCGGTGAGCAGACCGCCGTACCGCTGCCCGAGGTCGTCGAGGCGGTCCGCGCCCGTCTCGACCGGTAGCCGAACACCGTGTGCCCCGGGGGCTGTTGACCCGGGGCACACCGCTTCAGTGCCCGGTGGCCGCGTGGCACCGGGTCAACTGCGTCCTTCCTGTCGTCAACTCGGTGCGCGCGATTTCATACGGTGGAGTGGCGTCGATATCACGACGCCGCAGGTGATCGGCGTCCGCCGCCAAGTCCGCCGGACCGACGGGTGTCCGGCGGAGGCGGGGACCTCCGGCGGTCCGGTGCCTTCCGTGCGAACACCTTTATGTCCATCGAACGGTTGACCTGTGCGGTGGTGCGGCACAATGACCGTGCCCGGCTGGTTACCCACTGATGGAACGGCGATATGACGACTGCAGCGGTAGATCATCCCTCCTCGCACCAGGAAGAGGACGGCGGGAAGAGGACCATCGGCGGCACGCGCGCGTTCGCACTGCTGCTGGTGATCACCGGAGCGGCCGGACTGCTCGCCGCGTGGGTCATCACGATCGACAAGTTCAAGCTGCTCGAAGACCCCGGCTTCACGCCCGGCTGCAGCCTCAACCCGGTGGTCGCGTGCGGGAACATCATGAAGAGCGAGCAGGCCGCCGCCTTCGGCTTCCCCAACCCGATGCTCGGGCTCGTCACCTACGCCATGGTGATCTGCATCGGCGTGGGACTGCTCGCCGGAGCACGCTTCCGCGGCTGGTTCTGGCTGGGCCTCAACGCCGGGACGCTGTTCGGTGTCGGCTTCTGCACCTGGCTCCAGTACCAGTCGCTCTACAACATCAACTCGCTCTGCCTGTGGTGCTGCCTGGCCTGGGTCGCCACGATCTTCATGTTCTGCTACGTCACCACGCACAACATCAAGAACCGGATCCTCCCCGCCCCCGCCTGGCTGCGGAACGGGCTGACGGAATTCCACTGGGTGCCGCCGGTGCTCTGGATCGGCATCATCGGCATGCTGATCCTGACCCGCTGGTGGGACTTCTGGACCAGCTGAGCGGCACCGTCGGCGCACTGATGGCGCGGGCGGGGCGGGCGACGGCCCGGCGGCGCTGTCAGTGCGGTGACATAGGCTTCAAAACGTGGAGCCCGACCTCTTTACCGCAGCAGCCGAAGACCGCCAGGAGAAGGACCCGTCCAGCAGCCCCCTCGCTGTCCGGATGCGTCCCCGTGTCCTCGACGAGGTCGTCGGCCAGCAGCATCTGCTCAAACCGGGCTCCCCGCTGCGCCGCCTCGTCGGCGAGGGGAGCGGTGGCCCCGCCGGGCCGTCCTCGGTGATCCTCTGGGGTCCGCCCGGCACCGGCAAGACGACACTGGCGTACGTGGTCAGCAAGGCCACCAACAAGCGCTTCGTCGAGCTCTCCGCGATCACCGCCGGGGTCAAGGAGGTCCGGGCCGTCATCGACGGCGCGCGCCGCGCCACCGGCGGCTTCGGCAAGGAGACCGTCCTCTTCCTCGACGAGATCCACCGCTTCTCCAAGGCCCAGCAGGACTCCCTGCTCCCCGCCGTGGAGAACCGCTGGGTGACCCTCATCGCCGCCACCACCGAGAATCCGTATTTCTCGATCATCTCCCCGCTGCTCTCGCGCTCCCTGCTGCTCACCCTGGAGCCGCTGACCGACGAGGACCTGCGCGCCCTGCTGCGCCGGGCCCTGGGCGACGAGCGCGGCCTCGGCGGCGCGCTGACGCTCCCGGAGGACGCCGAGGCGCATCTGCTGCGCATCGCGGGCGGCGACGCCCGCCGGGCGCTCACCGCGCTGGAGGCCGCGGCCGGTGCGGCGCTCGCCACACACGAGCCGGAGATCAGCCTGCGGACGGTCGAGGAGACCGTCGACCGCGCCGCCGTGAAGTACGACCGGGACGGCGACCAGCACTACGACGTGGCCAGTGCCCTCATCAAGTCCATCCGCGGCTCCGACGTGGACGCCGCGCTGCACTATCTGGCGCGGATGATCGAGGCGGGGGAGGACCCCCGGTTCATCGCCCGGCGGCTGATGATCTCCGCCAGCGAGGACATCGGGCTCGCCGACCCGATGGCCCTGCCGACGGCGGTGGCCGCGGCACAGGCCGTGGCGATGATCGGCTTCCCGGAGGCGGCGCTGACCCTCAGCCATGCCACGATCGCGCTGGCTCTGGCCCCCAAGTCCAATGCGGCGACCCTGGCGATCTCCGCCGCGCAGGAGGATGTGCGCAAGGGCCTCGCCGGCCCCGTCCCGGCCCATCTGCGCGACGGCCACTACAAGGGCGCGGCCAAGCTCGGCCACGCCCAGGGGTACATCTACCCGCACGACGTCCCCGGAGGCATCGCCGCCCAGCAGTACGCCCCGGACGCGGTCCGTGACAGGCGTTACTACACCCCCACGCGCTACGGCGCCGAGGCGCGGTACGCGGACGTGGCGGACCGGGTCCGCGAGCGCCTCGGGCGCGGCGGACCCGAGGCCGGGACGGACGGCCCCCAGGCCACGGCCTAGCGGGACGCCGCCTCGAAGAGCGTGTGCATCGCGCGGCGCAGTCCGCCGACGTCCCGCACCGGCTCGGGGAACTCGAAGCGGGCGTCGAAGCACGCGCCGCGGCCCTCGACGAAGCGGATCCGCAGCCCGAAGCGGTCCAGGGCGACCGGCACGGCGGTGGGCCCGGGGGCGGAGAAGGCGCGGGCGGTGTGCTCGCCGAGCAGTCCGCACAGCGTCCGCAGCTGTTCGCCGTGGGCCGCGTGCAGGTGCTGGAGAAGTTCCGCCTCGTGGACGACGAGCGGGTCGGGCGCCGCGTCCCGGAAGTCCTCCTGCTCGATGTCCTCGGCCCCCCAGAGGTCGTCGACGTACGCCTCCCCGAACTCCAGCCGCAGCATCATCTCGCCGGCGCCGGCGAGACCGGGTACGCACGTGAGCCGGCCGGACACCCAGGCCCGGCCGCGAATGCGGTGCGGGACGGAGACCGGGGCGACATCCGTGATCTCCAGCACCGCGGTCAGCTCGTCGCCCCGGGCGTGGGCCGCGGCCCGCACGGCGGGGGAATCCGCGGGGAATTCGAGGAACAGATCGCCCTCGGGCCCTACGCTCCGGGTGCCGGGGACGAGCTGCTCGGGGCGGGCCACATCGAGCCCGGGTACGACCAGTACGGCGGAGCAGGTACTCTGTACGAGAGTTCGTGTGCGCTCGGCTGCTGACGGCATCCGAGTGTTTTCAAGCCCGCTGGGACGCGGCTGACCACGATCAGATCGGCCTTCCGTCGTAGCAGCGCCTTTGTGCGCGCTGCCGCTGTCTGTGCTGTCCGTGACGTGAGTGGTGTTCCCAGGGCGAGACATGCGATCTCCTTGAGTAAGGTAAGCCTAACCTAACCTACAACGGAGGTCTGGAGAACGTGCCTAACCAGTCGCGTCCCAAGGTCAAGAAGTCGCGTGCCCTCGGCATCGCTCTGACGCCCAAGGCTGTCAAGTACTTCGAAGCGCGTCCGTACCCGCCGGGCGAGCACGGCCGTGGCCGCAAGCAGAACTCGGACTACAAGGTCCGTCTGCTGGAGAAGCAGCGCCTGCGTGCGCAGTACGACATCAGCGAGCGCCAGATGGCGCGCGCCTACGACCGTGCCAAGAAGGCCGAAGGCAAGACGGGCGAGGCGCTGGTCGTCGAGCTCGAGCGCCGCCTCGACGCCCTGGTCCTGCGTTCGGGCATCGCCCGCACCATCTACCAGGCCCGTCAGATGGTCGTCCACGGTCACATCGAGGTCAACGGTGGCAAGGTCGACAAGCCGTCGTTCCGCGTCCGCCCCGACGACGTCGTCCAGGTCCGCGAGCGCAGCCGCTCCAAGGTCCCCTTCCAGGTGGCCCGCGAGGGTGGTTACGACACCGACGGTGAGACCCCGCGCTACCTCCAGGTGAACCTGAAGGCCCTGGCCTTCCGCCTGGACCGGGACCCGAACCGCAAGGAGATCCCGGTGATCTGCGACGAGCAGCTCGTCGTCGAGTACTACGCCCGCTGATCCAGGCGTAGCCGCTCTCACCAGCGCTCCGGCCCGCCCCTCCTTGTTGTACGGGAGGCGGCGGGCCTTCGCGTTTCCCCGGGCGCCGGTACGGCGGTCAGCCCGTGCGTGCCCGCCCCCTCCGGGGGCCCGCCGGTCAGCGCCCGTGCCACCGCCGCGTCCGGATCCAGCCGGCCCCCGGTGCGCAGCCCCGCCGTGTACGCGGTGTCCCCGAGTTCCCGGCGCGCGAGCTCCTCGCACTCCGCCTGCGGCCGGCCGTAGTGGACCGAGCCGAACAGCGGCAGTCCCACCGACGGCCAGATACGCTCCGCCGCCCCCTGCAGCACGGCGGCCTCCGCGGGGTTGCCCTCGACCGCGGTGACCAGGGCCAGCAGCTCCAGGGAGAGGACCGTGCCCAGCAGATCGTTGAAGGTATGGCCGATGGACAGGGACTCCCCGAGCATCCGCCGGGCCGGGCCCGTCTCGCCCCGGCGCAGCGCCGCGTAGGCCAGGACGTACAGCGCGTAGGCCAGGGCCCACCGCTCCCCGTGGTCCTCGCAGATCTCCCTGACCTCGTCGCAGATCGCGGCCGCCTCGTCCAGATCGCCGCGAAAGGCCACCGCCATGGCCAGTTCGACCTGGGCCATCAGCACATTGCTGTTCAGCTCACCGATCTCCCGGTACCTGCCGAGCGCGTCGCGCAGCAGTTCCTCGGCGCGCGGCATGTCGTCCGTGACGATCGCCAGACAGCCGGTCCGGTGCACCGCGTAGGCCATGGCCGTGGCATCGCCGCTCCGCTCGGCCTCCTCCCGGCACTCGTGCAGCGCCGAGACCGCGCCGATCGCGTCGCCCTGGAGAACCGCCACATGGCCCAGGACCCACAGCGCCTTGAGCCGGGAGGGATCATGCGGTGCCCCGCTCTCCAGCACATGATCCAGCCAGTGCCGGCCCTCCGAGATCCTGCCGCAGCCCACCCAGTAGAACCAGAGCGTGCCCACCAGGTACTGGGCCAGATGGATCTCCTGCGGACTCTCCATCGAAAACTCCATGGCCCGGCGGAGGTTGGGCAGCTCACTGTCGATACGGACCGCCACCTCGGCCTGCCGGGGACTGAACCAGTCCAGCTCGCACCAGGTCGCCAGGCCCAGGAACCAGTCCCGGTGCCTGCGCCGCAGCCGCCGGGTGTCACCGGTGGCCTCCAGCCATTCCGCGCCGTACTCGCGCACCGTGTCCAGCAGCCGGTAGCGGGTGCCCGCCGGGGAGTCCTCCCGCAGGACCACCGACTGCGCGATCAGCTCGTCCAGTACGTCCAGCACCGAGTCGGCGGGCAGGTCGGGACCGCCGCAGATGTACTCGGCGGCCTCCAGGTCGAACTCTCCGGCGAACACCGAGAGCCGGGCCCACAGCAGCCGTTGCTCGGGGGCGCACAGCTCATGGCTCCAGCCGATGGCCGTGCGCAGCGTCTGGTGGCGGGCCGGCGCGCAGCGGCTGCCGCCGGTCAGCAGCCGGAACCGGTCGTCCAGGCGCACCAGTACCTGGCCGACGGAGAGTGCCCGCAGCCGCCCGGCGGCCAGCTCCAGGGCGAGCGGAATCCCGTCGAGCCGGCGGCAGAGCTCCCGTGCCGCCGCCGCCTCCCCGTCCGTCGGCCGGAATCCGGGCCGCACGGCGCGGGCCCGTTCCGTGAACAGCTCCACCGCGTCCTCGTCGTTCATCGGCGCGAGCGGGAGCGTCAGTTCACCGTCCACCTGGAGGGGGCGGCGGCCGGCCGCGAGCACCTGGAGCCGCGGGGCCCGGCGGAGCAGCTCCCGTACGAGTGAGGCACAGGGGTCGATGAGGTGCTCGAAGCCGTCGATCACCAGGAGTATGTGGCGGGGGGCCAGATGCTCGACGAGGGTGGCCCGGGGTGGTCTGCCGGTGTGATCGGTGAGGCCCAGCGCGTCGACGAGGGCGTGTTCCAGCAGTCCGGGATCGTGGATGGCGGACAGCTCGACGATCCAGACACCGTCGCAGTACCGTTTCTTCAGCAGAGTGGCGACCCGGGTGGCACACCGGGTCTTCCCGGCCCCGGCCACCCCCGCGACGGTGACGATCCTGGATTCCTCCAGGAGCCGGCACAGTTCGGCCACCTCGGCGTCGCGGCCCACGAATCTGTTCAGATCCGCCGGCAGGTTCCCGCGTGCGTCGGGGTGGGGCCCGGGTTCGTCGGAGATGGCGAAGTGGCGCTGGAGGCGTCGCATAAGACACGCAGAGTACTGGCTTGAAAGCACTCCGTACAATCTCTCCATGTCAACTCCCCGCCCCGCACTGTTATGCGGTACGGGTGGTGACGCCCGGCGCGATAGGGTCGTGGGACGACGATTGGCCGCGCTGACAGCGGCCGGACGTCGGGTGCGGAGACAAGTCCCGACAGGGGCGAGCGACAAGCAGAGAGCGGTGCACTGTGTCCGGTGGAGAGGTGGCCGGGATCCTGGTGGCCGTCTTCTGGGCGATCCTGGTTTCGTTCCTCGCCGTGGTGCTGGTGAGGCTGGCCCAGACGCTCAGGGCGACCACGAGACTCGTGGCGGACGTGACCGAACAGGCCGTCCCGCTGCTCGCCGACGCCGCCGCGACCGTGCGCTCCGCGCAGACCCAGCTCGACAAGGTCGACGCCATCGCGACGGACGTCCAGGAGGTCACCTCCAACGCCTCCGCGCTCTCCACCACCGTCGCGTCGACCTTCGGCGGACCGCTCGTGAAGGTCGCCGCGTTCGGCTACGGCGTACGGCAGGCGATCGGCCGCAGGACGGCCGGCGAGCCGGAGCCGGAACCGGAGCGCGGACGCTCCCGTCGTACGGTGATCGTCGGCCGCACCGTGCCGTCCGCGCGGGCCAGGAAGCGGAACGGCCGAAGCTCCCGCGGACAGAAGGACTGACGCTGCGATGTTCCGCCGTACGTTCTGGTTCACCGCCGGCGCAGCCGCCGGTGTCTGGGCCACCACCAAGGTCAACCGCAAGCTCAAGCAGCTGACGCCGGAGAGCCTCGCGGCGCAGGCCGCCGACAAGGCGATCGAGACCGGCCACAAGCTCAAGGACTTCGCCCTCGACGTCCGCGACGGCATGGTCCGGCGCGAAGCCGAACTGGGCGGCGCCCTGGGCCTGGAGGCACCGGTCGACCCCGAACTTCCCGTCCGGCGGCACTACGCGGTCGAGTCCGCCGAACCCACCTACCGCAAGCTCCCCTACAACTCGTACAACCGGAATGAGGACCACTGATGGAGTCGGCTGAAATTCGCCGCCGCTGGCTGAGCTTCTTCGAGGAGCGCGGCCACGCCGTTGTCCCTTCGGCGTCGCTCATCGCGGACGACCCGACTCTGCTGCTCGTCCCCGCGGGCATGGTCCCCTTCAAGCCGTACTTCCTCGGCGAGGTCAAGCCGCCCGCCCCGCGCGTGACCAGCGTGCAGAAGTGTGTCCGTACCCCGGACATCGAAGAGGTCGGCAAGACCACCCGGCACGGCACCTTCTTCCAGATGTGCGGGAACTTCTCCTTCGGGGACTACTTCAAGGAAGGCGCCATCAGCTACGCCTGGGAGGCTCTGACGAGCCCCGTGGCGGAGGGCGGCTTCGGTCTCGACCCCGAGCGGCTGTGGATCACGGTCTATCTGGACGACGACGAGGCCGAGCAGATCTGGCGCGACAAGATCGGTGTGCCGGCCGAGCGCATCCAGCGCCTCGGCAAGAAGGACAACTTCTGGTCGATGGGCGTCCCGGGTCCCTGCGGCCCCTGCTCCGAGATCAACTACGACCGCGGCCCCGAGTTCGGCGTCGAGGGCGGCCCGGCCGTGAACGACGAGCGGTACGTGGAGATCTGGAACCTGGTCTTCATGCAGTACGAGCGGGGCGCCGGTGACGGCAAGGAGGACTTCCCGATCCTCGGCGACCTGCCGTCGAAGAACATCGACACGGGTCTCGGCCTCGAACGCCTCGCCATGATCCTGCAGGGCGTACAGAACATGTACGAGACCGACACCCTGCGCGTGGTCATGGACAGGGCCACCGAGCTGACCGGCGTGCGCTACGGGGCCGAGCCGGGCACCGACGTCTCGCTGCGCGTGGTCGCCGACCACATCCGTACGTCCGTGATGCTCATCGGTGACGGTGTCACCCCCGGCAACGAGGGCCGCGGCTATGTGCTGCGCCGCATCATGCGCCGCGCCATCCGCAACATGCGGCTGATGGGCGCCTCCGGCTCGGTCGTCAATGAGCTGGTCGACGTCGTGATCAACACCATGGGGCTCCAGTACCCGGAGCTGATCACCGACCGCAAGCGCATCGAGACGGTCGCCCTCGCCGAGGAGGCCGCCTTCCTCAAGGCCCTCAAGGGCGGCACGAACATCCTTGAGACCGCCGTCACCGAGACCAGGGCCGCCGGTGGTCGGGTGCTGGCCGGCGACAAGGCGTTCCTGCTCCACGACACCTGGGGTTTCCCGATCGACCTCACCCTGGAGATGGCCGCCGAGCAGGGGCTGTCCGTGGACGAGGACGGGTTCCGCCGCCTCATGCAGGAGCAGCGGGACAAGGCCAAGGCCGACGCCCGCGCCAAGAAGACCGGTCACGCCGACCTGTCCGCCTACCGCGAGGTGGCCGACAACTCCGGCGCCACCGAGTTCACCGGCTACGTCAGCACCGCGGGGGAGTCGACCATCGTCGGCCTCCTCGTCGACGGTGTGCCCTCGCCCGCGGCCACCGAGGGCGACGAGGTCGAGGTCGTCCTCGACCGCACCCCCTTCTACGCCGAGGGCGGCGGCCAGCTCGCCGACCAGGGCCGGATCCGGCTGGACACGGGCGCCGTCATCGAGGTCCGCGACGTCCAGAAGCCGGTTCCCGGCGTGCATGTGCACAAGGGGGTCGTCCAGGTCGGCGAGGTGACCGTGGGCGCCTCCGTGTACGCCGCCATCGACAACACCCGCCGTCGCGCCATCGCCCGCGCCCACAGCGCCACGCACCTCACGCACCAGGCGCTGCGCGACGCCCTGGGCCCGACGGCCGCCCAGGCCGGTTCGGAGAACTCGCCGGGCCGCTTCCGCTTCGACTTCGGTTCGCCCGCCGCCGTACCCGGCACGGTCCTGACCGATGTCGAGCAGCGGATCAACGAGGTCCTCTCCCGCGAGCTCGACGTCCAGGCCGAGGTCATGTCCATCGACGAGGCCAAGAAGCAGGGCGCCATCGCCGAGTTCGGCGAGAAGTACGGCGAGCGGGTCCGTGTCGTCACCATCGGGGACTTCTCCAAGGAGCTGTGCGGCGGTACGCACGTCCACAACACCGCCCAGCTGGGCCTGGTTAAGCTGCTCGGTGAGTCCTCCATCGGCTCCGGCGTGCGCCGTATCGAGGCCCTCGTCGGCGTCGACGCGTACAACTTCCTCGCCAAGGAGCACACGGTCGTCGCCCAGCTCCAGGAGCTGGTCAAGGGCCGTGCCGAGGAGCTGCCCGAGAAGATCTCCTCGATGCTCGGCAAGCTGAAGGACGCCGAGAAGGAGATCGAGAAGTTCCGCGCGGAGAAGGTCCTCCAGGCCGCCGCCGGGCTCGTCGAGTCCGCCCAGGACGTACGCGGCGTCGCCCTGGTCACCGGCCAGGTGCCGGACGGCACGTCGGCCGACGATCTGCGCAAGCTCGTCCTGGACGTCCGGGGCCGCATCCAGGGCGGCCGTCCCGCCGTCGTGGCCCTGTTCACCACCGCCAACGGCCGCCCGCTGACGGTCATCGCCACCAACGAGGCCGCCCGCGAGCGCGGCCTCAAGGCCGGCGACCTCGTCCGTACGGCCGCCAAGACCCTCGGTGGCGGTGGCGGCGGCAAGCCGGACGTCGCCCAGGGCGGCGGTACGAACCCGGACGCCATCGGTGACGCCGTCGCCGCTGTCGAACGCCTCGTCACAGAGACGGCGTGACGCCCGAAATGACGCAGATGCGCCGTGGGCGTCGGCTCGCGGTCGACGTCGGGGACGCCCGGATCGGGGTCGCCTCGTGCGACCCCGACGGGATTCTCGCCACGCCGGTGGAGACCGTGCCGGGACGTGACGTCCCGGCCGCCCACCGGCGGCTCGGGCAGATCGTCGAGGAGTACGAGCCGATCGAGGTCATCATCGGTCTGCCGCGCTCCCTCGGCGGTGGCGAGGGCCCCGCGGCCGCCAAGGTCCGGGCCTTCGCCCAGGTGTTCGCCCGTGCGGTCGCACCCGTTCCGGTGCGGCTCGTGGACGAGAGGATGACCACAGTGACGGCGAGTCAGGGGCTGCGCGCCTCGGGCGTGAAGTCCAAGAAGGGCCGGTCTGTCATCGACCAGGCTGCCGCTGTGGTGATCCTTCAGAACGCTCTGGAGTCCGAACGGGCGTCAGGCAATCCTCCTGGCGAGGGCGTCGAAGTGGTTGTCTGATCGCGATACGGTAACGTTCCGCGCGATGCGGCGGTGTTCGAACAAACCGCACAGCGAAGCGAAGAGACGGAACGTCGTCTCGCGGCTCTAGGGGATCGATGACTGAGTATGGCCGGGGCCCCGGCTCCGAACCGTGGCATCCCGAGGACCCGTTGTACGGGGACCAGGGATGGGGAGGCCAGGAGGCCGCCCACGGCCAGAGCCAGTACGGCGGCCAGCAGCAGCCCTATCCGCAGGACCCGTACGCCCAGCAGCAGCCGCAGCAGCCGTACCAGCAGCATCCGGAACAGCCGCAGCCGTATCAGCAGCACCAGCAGCACCAGCAGTACGGCGCGCAGCAGGATCCGTACGCCCAGCAGCAGCCGCACCAGCCCCAGGCGCACCAGCAGCCCCAGCAGCCGCAGTACAACGGCGGCTGGGACACCGGTCAGCAGGCCGCGATGCCGTACGGGGCCCAGCCCCAGGACCCGTACCAGCAACAGCCCGGTGGCTACGGCGAGTCCCAGGACTACTACGGCACCCCCGAGGCCTATCCGCCGCCGCAGCCCCCGGGCCGGCGCGAGGCCGTCCCCGAGCAGCAGCAGTCGCCCGACTGGGACCCGGACGCCCCGCAGGAGGAGACGCATCCGTTCTTCACCGGCGAGGACGAGCCCGACGCCCGTGACGGCCGGGAATCGCGTGATGACCGGGGCTCGCGAGACGGCCGGGGCTCGGGCGACGACGATGACGCGTACGACGACGACCCCCGCGAATCACGGCGCGCCGGAGGCCGGGGCGGGCGCGGCGGAAGCGAGCGCCGGGGCAAGGGCAAGAAGAAGAACCGCAGTGGCTGTGCCTGTCTGGTGGTCTCCGCCGTTCTGATCGGCGGCCTCGGGGGAGTGGGCTACGTCGGCTACTCCTTCTGGCAGAAGCAGTTCGGCGAGGCACCCGACTTCGCGGGCGGTGGCACCGGCTCGGTCGAGGTGGAGATCCCCAAGGGCGCCCTCGGCTACGACATCGCGAACATTCTGAAGAAGAAGGGTGTCGTCAAGTCCGTCGACGCCTTCGTCTCGGCCCAGAACAGCAACCCCAAGGGGAAGTCTCTTCAGGCAGGTGTCTATCTCCTGAAGAAGGAGATGTCGGCGGACAGCGCCGTGAAGCTGATGCTGGACCCGAAGAGCCAGAACGCCCTGGTCATCCCCGAGGGCACCCGTAACGCCAAGGTCTACGAGATGATCGACCAGCGGCTCGGCCTCAAGGAGGGCTCTACCGCCGACGTCGCGAAGACGAAGGCGGAGAGTCTCGGGCTGCCGGACTGGGCCGATGACGATCCGGACATCAAGGATCCGCTGGAGGGCTTCCTCTTCCCGGCCGCCTACCCGGTCGCCAAGGGGACCAAGCCCGAGGACGCGCTGAAGAGGATGGTCAAGCGGGCCACCGAGGAGTACGAGGAGATCGACCTCGAAGGCGCCGCGAAGAAGTACAAACTGGACGACCCGTGGCAGGTGCTCACTGTCGCCAGCATGGTCCAGGCGGAGGGTCTCACGCACGAGGACTTCCGCAAGATGGCCGAAGTCGTCTACAACCGGCTGGAGCCGGGCAACACGGTATCGAACGGAAAGATCGAGTTCGACTCCGCGTTCAATTACCTCAAGAAGCAGAGCAAGATCAAGATTACGTCGAAGGAGATCCGGACCAATCCGGATCCCTACAACACCTATTACCACGAGGGTCTGCCGCCCGGTCCCATCAGCAACCCGGGGAGCGAGGCCCTGCGCGCGACGCTCAGTCCCACCTCCAACGGGTGGATGTTCTTCATCTCGCTCGACGGCAAGAAGACCCAGTTCACCAAGACGGCCGCGGAGCACGACAAGCTCAACGAGAAGTTCAAGGAACTGCATGGCCTCGACTGACGGGCGCCGCCGGGCAGCCGTTCTCGGCTCGCCCATCGCCCACTCGCTCTCCCCGGCCCTGCACCGGGCCGCGTACACCGAACTCGGCCTGGAGAACTGGTCCTACGACCGTTTCGAGATCGACGAGGCGGCGCTGCCCGGGTTCGTCGAGGGGCTGGACTCCTCCTGGGCCGGGCTCTCGCTCACCATGCCGCTCAAGCGTGCGGTCATCCCCCTGCTGGACTCGGTCACCGACACGGCGTCCTCGGTCGAGGCGGTCAACACGGTCGTGTTCACCGAGGACGGCCGCCGTGTCGGCGACAACACCGATATCCCGGGCATGATCGCCGCGCTGCGCGAACGCGGTGTCGAGAAGGTCGGCTCCGCCGCCGTCCTCGGTGCCGGAGCCACCGCCTCCTCCGCCCTCGCCGCGCTCGCCGAGATCTGTACCGGGCCGGTCACCGCCTTCGTGCGCAGCCGCGAGCGCGGAGCCGAGATGCGCGCCTGGGGCGAGCGCCTCGGGGTCGACGTCAGGATCGCCGACTGGGCGGAAGGCGCGCGGGCGCTGCGCGAGCCGCTGGTCATCGCCACCACGCCGGCAGGAACCACGGACGGCCTCGCCACCGCCGTACCGGAGGCGCCCGGCACCCTGTTCGATGTGCTGTACGAGCCCTGGCCGACCGCTCTCGCCTCCGCGTGGACCGCCCGTGCGGGCGCGGTCATCGGAGGTCTGGACCTTCTGGTCCACCAGGCGGTGCTCCAGGTCGAGCAGATGACCGGCCGCGTTCCGGCGCCGCTCGCCGCCATGCGGAGTGCCGGGGAAGCGGCGCTCGCGGCCCGCTGACCGGGCCCCGCCGGGAACCCGGCGGGCTGCGCGCAGGCTCCCCGCGGGGTGGCCGGAACGTCCGTCTGCTGGACCGGCGGCCGGTTCGCCGCCCCGGTCGTGGGAGGATCGGGGGCGGCGGGCCAGGGCCGCGCACCCGGTCGCGCCGCCGCAGTTTCAGGGCGCGAGCATGAGGAGCACCGTTGAGCAGGTTGCGCTGGCTGACCGCAGGGGAGTCGCACGGCCCCGCACTGGTGGCGACGCTGGAGGGTCTTCCCGCCGGTGTGCCGATCACCACGGAGATGGTGGCGGACGCGCTCGCCCGCAGGCGCCTGGGCTACGGCCGCGGCGCGCGGATGAAGTTCGAGAAGGACGAGGTCACCTTCCTCGGCGGGGTCCGGCACGGGCTCACCATGGGCTCCCCGGTCGCCGTGATGGTCGGCAACACCGAGTGGCCCAAGTGGGAGCAGGTCATGTCGGCCGACCCGGTCGACCCCGACGAGCTGGCCGCGCTGGCCCGCAACGCCCCGCTGACCCGTCCCCGCCCCGGCCACGCGGACCTCGCCGGGATGCAGAAGTACGGCTTCGACGAGGCCCGGCCGGTCCTTGAGCGCGCCAGTGCCCGGGAGACCGCGGCCCGGGTCGCGCTCGGCGCGGTCGCCCGGTCGTACCTCAAGGAGACCGCGGGCATCGAGATCGTCAGCCATGTCGTCGAACTGGCCGCGGCCAAGGCGCCCTACGGGCTCTACCCGCGCCCCTCCGACGTGGAGAAGCTCGACGCCGACCCCGTGCGCTGCCTGGACGCCGACGCGTCCAAGGCGATGGTCGCCGAGATCGACCAGGCCCACAAGGACGGCGACACGCTGGGCGGCGTCGTCGAGGTGCTCGCGTACGGGGTCCCCGTCGGCCTCGGCTCGCACGTGCACTGGGACCGCCGGCTCGACGCCCGGCTCGCCGCGGCGCTCATGGGCATCCAGGCCATCAAGGGCGTCGAGGTCGGCGACGGCTTCGACCTGGCGCGGGTGCCCGGCTCGCAGGCGCACGACGAGATCCTGGCCACCGCGGACGGCGTCAAGCGCGCCTCCGGCCGCTCCGGCGGCACCGAGGGCGGTCTGACCACCGGTGAGCTGCTGCGGGTCCGCGCCGCGATGAAGCCGATCGCGACCGTGCCCCGCGCGCTCGCCACGATCGATGTGGTCACCGGCGAGGCGGCCAAGGCGCACCACCAGCGCTCCGATGTCTGTGCCGTTCCGGCCGCCGGGATCGTCGCCGAGGCGATGGTCGCCCTGGTCCTGGCCGACGCGGTCGCGGAGAAGTTCGGCGGCGACAGCGTCCCCGAGACCCACCGCAATGTGCAGTCGTACCTCGACCACCTGCAGATCCGATGAGCGGCCCACTGGTCGTCCTCGTCGGCCCGATGGGCGTCGGCAAGTCCACCGTCGGTGAACTGCTCGCCGGCCGGCTCGGCACCACCTACCGGGACACCGACGCGGACATCGTGGCGGGCGCGGGCAAGCCGGTCTCCGAGATCTTCTACGACGAGGGCGAGGAGCACTTCCGCGCGCTGGAGCGGGAGGCCGTGCACACGGCACTCGCCGGACACGCCGGTGTCCTCGCCCTCGGCGGCGGCGCCGTCCTGGACGCGACGACCCGCGAACTGCTCGCGGACCACGCCGTCGTCTATCTCTCGATGGACGTGGACGAGGCGGTCAGGCGCGTCGGGCTGAACACCGCGCGCCCGCTGCTGGCGGTCAACCCGCGCCGTCAGTGGCGCGAGCTGATGGACGCCCGCCGCCACCTCTACGAAGAGGTCGCGAGCACCGTCGTCGCCACCGACGAACGCACTCCCGAAGAGGTCGCCCAGGCGATCATCGACGCACTGGAACTGCCGGAGCGCGCGGGCGAGGAGTCCGCACCCTCCGGCGTGGAGAACACACGCATGACGCAGCAGGGCCCCACCCGCATCCAGGTCGCCGGCACGGCGGGCTCCGACCCGTACGAGGTACTGGTCGGCCGGCAGCTCCTCGGCGAACTGCCCCACCTCATCGGCGACCGCGCCAAGCGCGTCGCGGTCCTGCACCCCGAGGCGCTCGCCGAGACGGGCGAGGCGGTCCGACAGGACCTCGCGGACCAGGGCTACGAGGCCATCGCGATCCAGCTGCCGAACGCCGAGGAGGCCAAGACCGTCGAGGTCGCCGCCTACTGCTGGAAGGCGCTCGGCCAGACCGGCTTCACCCGCACCGACGTCATCGTCGGCGTCGGCGGGGGCGCCACCACCGATGTGGCCGGGTTCGTCGCCGCCAGCTGGCTGCGCGGGGTGCGCTGGATCGCCGTGCCCACCACCGTGCTCGGCATGGTGGACGCGGCCGTCGGCGGCAAGACCGGCATCAACACCGCCGAGGGCAAGAACCTCGTCGGCGCGTTCCACCCGCCGGCCGGGGTCCTGTGCGACCTCGCCGCGCTCGACTCGCTGCCGGTCAACGACTACGTCTCCGGCATGGCCGAGATCATCAAGGCCGGCTTCATCGCCGACCCGGCCATCCTCGACCTCGTCGAGGCCGACCCCGAGGGCGCCCGCACACCGGCGGGCCCGCACACCGCCGAGCTGATCGAGCGCTCCATCCGGGTCAAGGCCGAGGTCGTCTCCAGCGACCTCAAGGAGTCCGGACTCCGCGAGATCCTCAACTACGGCCACACCCTGGCCCACGCGATCGAGAAGAACGAGCGCTACAAGTGGCGCCACGGCGCGGCCGTCTCGGTCGGTCTGGTCTTCGCCGCCGAACTGGGCCGCCTCGCCGGCCGTCTCGACGACGCCACGGCCGACCGGCACCGCACCGTCCTGGAGTCGGTCGGACTGCCGCTCACCTACCGCGGCGACCAGTGGCCCCGGCTGCTGGAGAACATGAAGGTCGACAAGAAGTCGCGCGGCGACCTGCTGCGCTTCATCGTCCTGGACGGGCTGGGCAAGCCCACCGTCATGGAGGGCCCGGACCCGGCCGTCCTGCTCGCCGCCTACGGGGAGGTCTCCGCGTGACCCGCAGGGTCTTCGTGCTCAACGGCCCCAACCTCGGCCGGCTCGGCTCCCGCGAACCCGATGTGTACGGGGCCACCTCCTACGCCGGACTCGTCGACACCTGCCGGGAACTGGGCAAGGAGCTCGGCTTCGACGTCGACGTCCGGGAGACGAACGACGAGGGCGAACTGATCCGCTGGCTCCACGAGGCCGCGGACGGTTCGGTTCCGGTCGTTCTCAACCCGGGTGCCTTCACCCATTACTCGTACGGGATGCGGGACGCGGCGGCCCAGCGCACCGCCCCGCTGATCGAGGTGCACATCTCGAATCCGTACGCACGGGAGGAGTTCCGCCACACCTCGGTGGTCGCGCCCGTGGCCACCGGGACGGTGGCCGGTTTCGGCATCGGTTCCTACCGGCTCGCCCTGCGGGCCCTGGCCGACGAACTGACGGACTGACACCTCTCGCATCCGGGCGTGTCCGACGGGCACTTCGGACGTTCCCGGGCCGTTCACCCAGTGACGGCCCGGGAAGGTACGGTGGCCGTCCGATCAGCGCCAGTTGCCTGTACGAGACGGAGTGGCACCGGATGCAGCACGCAGTGGGGGCCCCGCTGCCGCCGCCCCAAGGATCCGGAAACGGACCTGCCGGATGGACGCACCAGGCCCAGCACCCCGGCCACCCCGGCCGGCCCGTTCCCCCGGGACCGCCGCCGATACCTCCGCCGCCCGGCCACGGCCCGGGGCACGGTGTGCCCGGCCCGGTCCCGCAGCGCGCCCCCGCCCCACCGCACGCCCCCGCCCCACCGCACGCTCCCGCGCCGCGGCACGCGCCGTCCCCCGTTCCCCGGGAGACCACCGGTCATGTCCAGCTGCCCCCGGGCGGCCCCGTGGCGCTGCCCGTGCCGCCCGCCGAGCCCGGCACCGGCGCCGCCACGCTCGCCGTGCTGCTGATCGGCCCCGCGGGCGCCGGGAAGACCACCGTCGCCAAGCTCTGGGCCACCCGCCGCCGGGTCCCCACGGCGCATGTCTCGCTCGACGACGTACGGGAATGGGTCTGCTCCGGCTTCGCCGATCCGCAGGCCGGCTGGAACGACCACTCCGAGGCGCAGTACCGCCTCGCCCGCCGCACCTGTGGCTTCGCCGCCCGCAATTTCCTCGCCAACGGCATCTCCTGCATCCTCGACGACGCGGTCTTCCCGGACCGGCCCGTCGTCGGTCTCGGCGGCTGGAAGCGCCATGTCGGCCCCGGACTGCTCCCCGTCGTCCTGCTCCCCGGGCTGGAGGTCGTCCTGGAGCGCAACGCCGCCCGTAGCGGCAACCGGCGCCTGTCCGACGAGGAAGTCGCCCGGATCCACGGCCGGATGGCCGGCTGGTACGGCTCGGGCCTGCCCATCATCGACAACTCCACCTACGACGTGGAGACCACCGCCCGGGTCCTGGACGACGTGCTGGCCCGTTCCCTCGCCAGCCCGCCCGCCTGGTAGGGCGCCGGTGATCCGCCCCCCGGTCGGATGCGCTGACCGGGCGAAGCTCCGCCCCCGCTCGTACGCTCGGGGCATGTCAGAGGTGTACGCCGTCCGACGCGGGCTGCTCCGCGACCGGTGCGCCGCCGTCGGATCCGCGGCAGCCCTGGTCTCCCGCCCCGCCAACGTCCGCTATCTCGCGGGCGGAGCCCCTCCCGGCGCCGTGCTGCTGCTCGGCCCCGGGCAGGACGTGCTGCTCTGCCCCCGTGCCCCGGCGGGCGACCCCTCCCACGGGCGCCCCGACGAAGCGCTCCGGCTGTCCGTGCTGCCCGCGCCCGACGGCGACCCGGTCGTGGCCGCCGCCGACCTGGCCATGTCCTCGGGGGCGGAGTCCCTCGCCGTCGAGGAGCACGATCTGACGGTCGCCCGGCACCGGGCCATGGGCTCGGTCGCCCCGAGGCTGCACCTGGCCGATCTGGGCTTCACGGTGGAGCAGCTGCGCGTCGTCAAGGACGAGGAGGAGATCGCCTGTCTGCGGATCGCCGCCGAGATCACCGACCAGGCGCTGGGCGAACTCCTCGAATCGATCCTGGTGGGCCGTACCGAGCGTCACCTCGCCCTGGAGCTGGAGCGCCGTCTGGTCGACCACGGCGCGGACGGCGCCGCCTTCGAAACCTCCGTCGCCACCGGTCCGAACTCCGGCCAGGGGCGTCACCGGCCCTCGGACCGCCGGGTCGAGGAAGGGGATTTCCTCTCCGTCTGCCTGGGCGCGAGCTATCGCGGCTACCGATGCGAGATCGGCCGCACCTTCGTCATCGGCACCACTCCGGCGGACTGGCAGATCGAGCTGTACGACCTCGTTTTCGCCGCTCAGCGGGCCGGAAGGGAAGCCCTGGTCCCGGGGGCCGCCTACCGCGACGTGGACCACGCGTCGCGTCATGTGCTGGACCGCGCGGGCCATGGAGAGGGCCTTGTGCCATGGACGGGGCACGGGGTGGGGCTCGAAATCGACGAGGACCCGCAATTGGCACCGACGGCCATGGGTAAACTGGACGCTTGTGTGCCGGTCACCGTCGAACCGGGGGTCCACCTCCCGGGCCGGGGCGGTGTCCGGATCGATGACACGCTCGTCGTGCGCCCCGAGGCGGACGGCGGACCCGAGCTACTCACCATTACGACCAAGGAGCTGCTCGCGCTCTAGCGCGCATCCTTGGCCGTTCCACCAGCTTCAGTCCAGGAGATTCCGCAACCGTGGCTTCCACGAACGACCTCAAGAACGGCCTGGTGCTCAAGCTCGACGGAGGCCAGCTCTGGTCCGTCGTCGAGTTCCAGCACGTCAAGCCCGGCAAGGGCCCCGCCTTCGTGCGCACCAAGCTCAAGAACGTGCTCTCCGGCAAGGTCGTCGACAAGACGTTCAACGCCGGTGTGAAGGTCGAGACGGCCACCATTGACCGCCGAGACATGCAGTTCTCGTACATGGACGGCGAGTACTTCGTCTTCATGGACATGAACACCTACGACCAGCTGATGGTCGACCGCAAGGCTGTCGGCGACGCCGCCAACTTCCTGATCGAGGGCTTCACCGCCTCCGTCGCCCAGCACGAGGGCGAGGTGCTGTACGTCGAGCTGCCGGCCGCGGTCGAGCTGACCATCCAGCACACCGACCCGGGCGTCCAGGGCGACCGCTCCACCGGTGGCAGCAAGCCCGCCACCCTGGAGACCGGTTACGAGATCGGCGTGCCGCTCTTCATCACCACCGGCGAGAAGATCAAGGTCGACACCCGCACCGGCGACTACCTCGGCCGGGTGAACAGCTAACCGTGGCTGCCCGGAACAAGGCCCGCAAGCGCGCCTTCCAGATCCTCTTCGAGGCCGACCAGCGCGGTGAGTCCGTGCAGACGGTCCTCGCGGACTGGGTTCGGCACTCGCGGACCGACGACCGTCAGCCTCCGGTCGGCGAATTCACGATGGAGCTCGTCGAGGGCTACGCGCAGTACGCGGAGCGGATCGACGACCTCATCGTCACCTACGCCGTGGACTGGGAGCTCGACCGGATGCCGGTCGTCGACCGGAACATCCTGCGGCTCGGTGCGTACGAGCTGATCTGGCTGGACGAGACCCCGGACGCCGTGGTGATCGACGAGGCGGTCCAGCTCGCCAAGGAGTTCTCCACCGATGACTCCCCGTCCTTCGTGAACGGCCTGCTGGCCCGTTTCAAGGACCTCAAGCCGAATCTCCGCCGGGAGCAGTAGCCCCGGCGGCCGTTCTGCCGACGAAGGGCCCGCGGTCTGCCGACCGCGGGCCCTTCGCCATCTCCCGGCCGTCCCGGCTGTCCCGCGTGTCCCGGCGCGACGGTGGGCGGAGCGCCTGCCGTCGCGCCTGCCGTGGTGTTCCGGCCGGGCACGAGAACGCCGGGCGGGCGGGGCTCCCGGAAGGGCCCCGCCGACCCGGCGGTACGTTTCTGCGGTACGGCCGCTCCCCCGAGGGAGGGCCTTGGGGCCGAGAGAGTGTCTCAGCCCTCCTCGTGCGCGACCGCGCGACGTGCGTCGGCGTCCAGCACACCCCAGCTGATCAGCTGCTCCGTGAGCACGGACGGCGACTGGTCGTAGATCACGGCCAGCGTGCGCAGGTCGTCCTGGCGGATCGACAGCACCTTGCCGTTGTAGTCACCGCGCTGGCTCTGGATCGTCGCGGCGTAGCGCTGCAGCGGTCCGGCCTTCTCCGGCGGGACATGGGCGAGGCGCTCCAGGTCCAGGACGAGCTTCGGCGGCGGCTCGGCGGCCCCGCCCGGAGTCGTGCCGGGCAGCAGCTCCTGCACCGGGACCCCGTAGAAATCCGCCAGCTCGGCGAGGCGCTGCACGGTGACGGCACGGTCGCCGCGCTCGTACGAACCGACCACGACGGCCTTCCAACGGCCCTGCGACTTCTCCTCCACGCCGTGGAGGGAGAGGCCCTGCTGGGTGCGGATGGCGCGGAGCTTGGCCCCGAGCTGTTTTGCGTATTCGCTGGACATAAGGCTCCCCGGACGCTGGAACATTCTGCGGCTCCGCCGCGTGGCTGGTAACTCACTGTGAGGTTACGCAGCGTTACTTGGATGCGTCAAGCCGAAAGGGTTCGGACCGGTACCTCCCGGGGGTGCCGCCAGGGCCCGGTGCAAGCCCTGGTAACGTGGATGACGCAATTTCGACGTCCTTTAAGATCCGTCCGGTGAGGCGGAGAAGGAGGTCCGTTTCTTATGGACGCACAGCTTGACGACACCGGCAATCCGGCACGCCCCGTTCTCGAGGCTCCCGACATGGCCCGTGTGCTGACCCGTATCGCCCACGAGATCGTCGAACGCGCCAAGGGCGCCGACGATGTGGTGCTGCTCGGCATCCCGACGCGAGGCGTGTTCCTCGCCCGCCGGCTGGCCGACAAACTCGAAGAGATCACCGGCCGGAAGATGCCGGTGGGATCGCTCGACATCACCATGTACCGCGACGACCTGAGGATGCGCCCGGCGCGTGCTCTGGCCCGTACCGAGATCCCCGGTGAGGGCATCGAGGGCAGCCTCGTCGTCCTGGTCGACGACGTGCTCTTCTCCGGCCGCACGATCCGCGCCGCCCTCGACGCGCTCGGCGACATCGGCCGCCCCCGCGCCGTGCAGCTCGCGGTCCTCGTCGACCGCGGTCACCGCGAACTTCCCATCCGTGCCGACTACGTCGGCAAGAACCTCCCGACGTCGCTGCGGGAGACGGTCAAGGTCCAGCTCGCCGAGGAGGACGGCCGCGACGCCGTGCTGCTCGGTGTCCAGCAGACCGCTCCGGCGGGCGAGCAGTAGCCCACCCCCTCCCGTGCGGCCCCGTGGGGCCGTACGGCAGCTTCCGCACGCCCGCATGCCGGGAAACCCCTCCAGCCACCCGGAGAACCCCCAGATGAAGCGTCACCTCATCTCGGCCGCCGACCTCACCCGCGACGACGCCGTCCTGATCCTCGACACCGCCGAGGAAATGGCCCGCGTCGCGGACCGGCCGATCAAGAAACTCCCGACCCTGCGCGGCCGTACGGTCGTCAACCTCTTCTTCGAGGACTCGACCCGTACCCGCATCTCCTTCGAGGCCGCCGCCAAGCGCCTCTCCGCCGATGTCATCAACTTCTCCGCGAAGGGTTCGTCCGTCTCCAAGGGCGAGTCGCTCAAGGACACCGCGCTGACCCTGGAGGCGATGGGCGCGGACGCCGTCGTCATCCGGCACGGCGCCTCGGGCGCCCCGTACCGGCTGGCCACCTCCGGCTGGATCGACGGCGCCGTGGTCAACGCCGGCGACGGCACCCACGAGCACCCCACCCAGGCGCTCCTCGACGCGTTCACCATGCGCCGCCGGCTGGTCGGCGCCGACAGCGGACTGGGCCAGGACCTCGAAGGCCGGCGGATCACCGTCGTCGGCGACATCCTGCACAGCCGGGTCGCCCGTTCCAACGTCCATCTGCTGACCACGCTCGGCGCGCACGTCACCCTGGTGGCCCCGCCGACCCTGGTGCCGGTCGGCGTCGAACAGTGGCCCTGTGACGTCAGCTACAGCCTGGACGAGGTGCTGCCCGACTCCGACGCGGTGATGATGCTGCGTGTGCAGCGAGAACGGATGAACGCCGCGTACTTCCCGACCGAGCGCGAGTACTCCCGCCGCTACGGCCTGGACGGCGAGCGGATGGCGAAGATGCCCGGCCACGCCATCGTCATGCACCCCGGCCCGATGGTCCGCGGCATGGAGATCACCGCCGAGGTCGCCGACTCCGACCGCTGCACGGTCGTCGAGCAGGTCGCCAACGGCGTCTCGATCCGCATGGCCGTCCTGTACCTGCTGCTCGGCGGCTCCGCCGCCCCCGCCACTTCCGCCCGTACCGAGGAGAACAAGTAACCATGAGCAAGATCCTTATCCGCGGTGCGAAGATCCTCGGCGGCGAGCCGGGCGACGTCCTCATCGACGGCGAGACCATCGAGCGGGTCGGCACCGGCATCGAGGCCGGGGACGCCACCGTCGTCGAGGCGGCGGGCCAGATCCTGCTGCCGGGCCTGGTCGACCTGCACACCCATCTGCGCGAGCCCGGCCGTGAGGACTCCGAGACCGTCCTCACCGGCACCAAGGCCGCGGCGATCGGCGGTTTCACCGCCGTCCACGCCATGGCCAACACCTTCCCGGTCGCCGACACCGCGGGAGTCGTCGAGCAGGTCTGGCGCCTGGGCAAGGAGTCCGGCTACTGCGATGTGCAGCCCATCGGGGCCGTCACCGTCGGTCTGGAGGGCAAGCAGCTCGCCGAGCTCGGCGCGATGCACGACTCGGCCGCCGGAGTGAGGGTCTTCTCCGACGACGGCAAGTGCGTCGACGACGCGGTGATCATGCGCCGGGCCCTGGAGTACGTGAAGGCGTTCGACGGCGTCGTCGCCCAGCACGCCCAGGAGCCCCGCCTCACCGAGGGCGCCCAGATGAACGAGGGCGTCGTCTCCGCCGAACTCGGGCTCGGCGGCTGGCCCGCCGTCGCCGAGGAGTCGATCATCGCCCGCGATGTCCTCCTCGCCGCCCACGTCGGCTCCCGGGTGCACATCTGCCACCTCTCGACCGCCGGCTCCGTGGAGATCGTGCGCTGGGCCAAGTCCAAGGGCTGGAACGTCACGGCCGAGGTCACCCCGCACCACCTGCTCCTCACCGACGAGCTCGTCCGCTCCTACAACCCGGTCTACAAGGTGAACCCGCCGCTGCGCACCGAGGCCGATGTGATGGCCCTGCGCGAGGCCCTCGCCGACGGCACCATCGACTGCGTCGCCACCGACCACGCCCCGCACCCGCACGAGGACAAGGACTGCGAGTGGGCCGCGGCCGCCATGGGCATGGTGGGCCTGGAGACCGCGCTCTCCGTCGTCCAGCAGACGATGGTGGACACCGGCCTCATCGACTGGGCGGGCGTCGCCGACCGCATGTCACTGCGCCCCGCGGCCATCGGCCGCCTCGAAGGACACGGCCGGCCCGTCTCGGCGGGTGAGCCCGCCAACCTCACTCTGGTCGATCCGGCATACCGTGGGGTCGTGGACCCCGCAGGCTTCGCGTCCCGCAGCCGCAACACTCCCTACGAGGGCCGTGAGCTGCCGGGCCGAGTGACCCACACCTTCCTGCGGGGCCGTGCCACGGTCGTCGACGGGAAGCTCGCGTGACAACACTGACCCCCCTGTACCAGCTGGCCGCCGAGCAGAGGTCGGCCGAAGTGACCGACTGGTCCGCCCGCATCAGCTGGGTGATCGGACTGGCCGTACTCGTCGCCTTCGTCTACTGGCTGATGCGCCAGGGCTGGAAGTGGCGCGCGAGCCTCCAGTCCGACCTGCCGGAACTGGCGACCACCCCGGACGGGTTCGCCGACGACGAGCCGCTGCTCACCCTCACCGGGCGGTACCACGCCTCGACGACCGCCGGGCAGTGGCTCGACCGGATCGTCGCGCACGGCCTGGGCACCCGCAGCCGGGTCGAGCTCACGCTCACCGCGCGGGGCCTGGACGTCGTACGCCCCGGCGCGGCCGGATTCTTCGTCCCGGCCGAAGCCCTGCGCGAGGCCCGCCTCGACAAGGCGCTCGCGGGCAAGGTCCTCCCCGAGGGCGGCCTGCTGATCATCACCTGGGCGCACGGCGACAAGCTGATCGACTCCGGATTCCGCTCCGACCACGCCGCCGAGCACCAGACCTGGGCCGACGCCGTCAACCACCTCACCAGCACTACGGAAGGCACCGCACGATGACGATCTCCACCCGGGGAGCCGGCAAAGCTCCCGCCGTACTCGTCCTGGAGGACGGCCGCTCCTTCCGCGGCCGCGCCTACGGGGCCGTGGGGGAGACCTTCGGCGAGGCGGTGTTCTCCACCGGCATGACCGGCTACCAGGAGACGCTGACCGACCCCTCGTACCACCGCCAGGTCGTCGTCATGACCGCCCCGCACGTCGGCAACACCGGCGTGAACGACGAGGACCCCGAGTCGCAGCGGATCTGGGTCTCCGGATACGTCGTCCGCGACCCCGCCCGGGTCCCCTCCAACTGGCGCTCGCGGCGCTCGCTCGACGAGGAGCTGGAGACCCAGGGCGTCGTCGGCATCAGCGGCGTCGACACCCGCGCCCTCACCCGCCACCTGCGCGAGCGCGGCGCCATGCGCGTCGGCATCTTCTCCGGGAACGCGATCGCCGACGAGGGCATGCTGCTCGCCAAGGTGCGCCAGGCCCCCGAGATGGACGGCGCGGACCTCTCCGCCGAGGTCGCGACCAAGGAGGCCTACGTCGTCCCCGCGATCGGTACGAAGAAGTTCACCGTCGCCGCGGTCGACCTCGGCATCAAGGGCATGACCCCGCACCGGATGGCCGAGCGCGGCATCGAGGTGCATGTGCTGCCCGCCACCGCCACCCTGGAGGAGGTGTACGCGGTGAAGCCCGACGGAGTCTTCTTCTCCAACGGCCCCGGCGACCCGTCCACCGCCGACCACCCCGTCTCCGTCATGCGGGGCGTCCTGGAGCGCGGTACCCCGCTCTTCGGCATCTGCTTCGGCAACCAGATCCTCGGCCGCGCCCTCGGGTTCGGCACCTACAAGCTGAAGTACGGCCACCGCGGGATCAACCAGCCCGTGCAGGACCGTACGACCGGCAAGGTCGAGGTCACCGCGCACAACCACGGCTTCGCCGTCGACGCCCCGCTCGACAAGGTGTCGGACACGGAGTTCGGCCGCGCCGAGGTCTCCCACGTCTGCCTGAACGACCAGGTCGTCGAGGGGCTCCGGCTCCTGGACCGGCCGGCCTTCAGCGTCCAGTACCACCCCGAAGCCGCCGCGGGCCCGCACGACGCCGCGTACCTCTTCGACCGTTTCGTCTCCCTGATGGAGGGCCAGCGTGCCTAAGCGCTCCGATATCCAGTCCGTCCTGGTCATCGGCTCCGGCCCGATCGTCATCGGCCAGGCCGCCGAGTTCGACTACTCCGGCACCCAGGCGTGCCGCGTCCTCAAGGCCGAGGGCCTGCGCGTCATCCTGGTGAACTCCAACCCGGCGACGATCATGACCGACCCGGAGATCGCCGACGCCACGTACGTCGAGCCGATCACCCCCGAGTTCGTCGAGAAGATCATCGCCAAGGAGCGCCCCGACGCGCTGCTCCCCACCCTGGGCGGCCAGACCGCGCTCAACACCGCGATCTCCATGCACGAGAACGGTGTCCTGGAGAAGTACGGCGTCGAGCTCATCGGCGCCAACGTCGAGGCCATCAACAAGGGCGAGGACCGCGACCTCTTCAAGGGCGTCGTGGAGGCCGTCAAGGCGAAGATCGGTTACGGCGAGTCCGCCCGCTCCGTCATCTGCCACACCATGGACGACATCATCAAGGGCGTCGACACGCTCGGCGGCTACCCCGTCGTCGTCCGCCCCTCCTTCACCATGGGCGGCGCCGGCTCCGGCTTCGCCCACGACGAGGAGGAACTGCGCCGCATCGCCGGACAGGGCCTCGCGCTCTCCCCGACCACCGAGGTGCTCCTGGAGGAGTCCATCCTCGGCTGGAAGGAGTACGAGCTGGAGCTGATGCGCGACAAGAACGACAACGTCGTGGTCGTCTGCTCCATCGAGAACTTCGACCCGATGGGCGTCCACACGGGCGACTCGATCACCGTCGCCCCGGCGATGACGCTCACCGACCGCGAGTACCAGCGGCTGCGCGACATCGGCATCGCGATCATCCGCGAGGTCGGCGTCGACACCGGTGGCTGCAACATCCAGTTCGCCATCGACCCGACCGACGGCCGGGTCATCGTGATCGAGATGAACCCGCGCGTCTCCCGCTCCTCGGCGCTCGCCTCGAAGGCCACCGGCTTCCCGATCGCCAAGATCGCCGCCAAGCTGGCCGTCGGCTACACGCTCGACGAGATCCCGAACGACATCACCGAGAAGACCCCGGCCTCCTTCGAGCCGACCCTCGACTACGTCGTGGTCAAGGCCCCGCGCTTCGCCTTCGAGAAGTTCCCCTCCGCCGACTCCACCCTCACCACCACCATGAAGTCGGTGGGCGAGGCCATGGCGATCGGCCGGAACTTCACCGAGGCGCTGCAGAAGGCCCTGCGCTCCCTGGAGAAGAAGGGCTCGCAGTTCGCCTTCACCGGCGAGCCCGGCGACAAGGCCGAGCTGCTGGCCGAGGCCGTCCGTCCGACCGACGGCCGGATCAACACCGTCATGCAGGCGATCCGCGCCGGTGCCACCCAGGAAGAGGTCTTCGACGCCACGAAGATCGACCCCTGGTTCGTCGACCAGCTCTTCCTGATCAAGGAGATCGCCGACGAGCTCGCCTCCGCCGAGCGGCTGGACGCCTACCTGATCGCCGAGGCCAAGCGGCACGGCTTCTCCGACGCCCAGATCGCCGCGATCCGGGGCCTGCGCGAGGACGTCGTACGCGAGGTCCGGCACGCGCTGGGCATCCGCCCCGTCTACAAGACCGTTGACACGTGTGCCGCCGAGTTCGCCGCGAAGACGCCGTACTTCTACTCCTCCTACGACGAGGAGAGCGAGGTCGCCCCCCGCACCAAGCCCGCGGTGATCATCCTCGGCTCGGGACCCAACCGCATCGGCCAGGGCATCGAGTTCGACTACTCCTGTGTCCACGCCTCCTTCGCGCTGAGCGACGCCGGCTACGAGACCGTGATGGTCAACTGCAACCCGGAGACCGTCTCCACCGACTACGACACCTCCGACCGGCTGTACTTCGAGCCGCTGACGCTGGAGGACGTGCTGGAGATCGTCCACGCCGAGTCCCTGGCGGGCCCGATCGCCGGTGTCATCGTCCAGCTCGGCGGCCAGACCCCGCTGGGCCTGTCGCAGGCGCTCAAGGACAACGGCGTGCCCGTCGTCGGTACGTCCCCGGAGGCGATCCACGCCGCCGAGGACCGCGGCGCCTTCGGCCGGGTCCTGGCCGAGGCCGGACTCCCCGCGCCCAAGCACGGCACCGCCACCACGTTCGGCGAGGCCAAGGCCATCGCCGACGAGATCGGCTACCCCGTCCTCGTACGCCCCTCGTACGTGCTCGGCGGACGCGGCATGGAGATCGTCTACGACGAGACCCGCCTCTCCTCGTACATCGCGGAGTCCACCGAGATCAGCCCCACCCGGCCGGTCCTGGTCGACCGCTTCCTCGACGACGCGATCGAGATCGACGTCGACGCGCTCTACGACGGCACCGAGCTCTACCTCGGCGGCGTCATGGAGCACATCGAGGAAGCCGGCATCCACTCCGGCGACTCGGCCTGCTCCCTGCCCCCGATCACACTCGGCGGCTACGACATCAAGCGGCTGCGCACCTCGACCGAGGGCATCGCCAAGGGCGTCGGCGTACGCGGACTGATCAACATCCAGTTCGCCCTCTCCGGCGACATCCTGTACGTCCTGGAAGCCAACCCGCGCGCCTCCCGCACCGTGCCCTTCACCTCGAAGGCGACCGCGGTTCCGCTCGCGAAGGCCGCCGCCCGCATCTCGCTGGGCGCGACCATCGCCGAGCTGCGCGAGGAGGGCCTGCTCCCGCGGCACGGCGACGGCGGCACCCTGCCGCTGGACGCGCCGATCTCCGTCAAGGAGGCGGTCATGCCGTGGTCGCGCTTCCGCGACATCCACGGCCGCGGCGTCGACACCGTCCTCGGCCCGGAGATGCGCTCCACCGGCGAGGTCATGGGCATCGACTCGGTCTTCGGCACGGCGTACGCCAAGTCGCAGGCCGGCGCGTACGGCCCGCTGCCCACCCGGGGCCGCGCGTTCATCTCGGTCGCCAACCGCGACAAGCGCTCGATGGTCTTCCCGGCCCGCGAACTGGTCGCGCACGGCTTCGAGCTGCTCGCCACCTCCGGCACCGCCGAGGTCCTCAAGCGCAACGGCATCAACGCCACGGTCGTGCGCAAGCAGTCCGAGGGCGAGGGCCCCAACGGCGAGAAGACCATCGTCCAGCTCATCCACGCCGGCGACGTCGACCTCATCGTCAACACGCCGTACGGAACGGGTGGCCGCCTCGACGGCTACGAGATCCGGACGGCGGCCGTCGCCCGGTCCGTGCCCTGCCTGACCACGGTCCAGGCGCTCGCCGCCGCCGTCCAGGGCATCGACGCGCTCAGCCGCGGAGAGGTGGGCGTACGTTCCCTCCAGGAGCACGCGGAACGTCTGACCGCGGCCCGCGACTAGGGCGTGATCGAAAGCCCCGCCCGGCCCGCGACGCCCGGCACGCACGCCCGCCGCGTCGCCGGAGTGTCCTCGGACATCCCGTACGAGGACACTCCTCCGCCTTGCGATCGCACGCACCGGACGCCGTGAGCCCCGCCCTCCGGGCGGACGGCGGGGCTTTCGACACACGCCCCAGCAGCCAGCAGGGGGCACCGGAAACGGTGTCCCCCTCTTCATGAGGACACTGCCGATGTACAAGTTCTTCTTCCAGCTGGTCTTCAAGCGGATGGACCCGGAGCGGGCGCACCACCTGGCCTTCCGCTGGATCCGCCTCGCCGCCCGCGTCCCCGTGCTGCGCACCTTCGTCGCCGCCGTGCTCGCCCCCCGCCACCAGGAGCTGCGCATTGAGGCGCTCGGCCTGCGGATGCACGGTCCCTTCGGGCTCGCCGCGGGCTTCGACAAGAACGCCGTGGCCATCGACGGCATGGCGATGCTCGGCTTCGACCACATCGAGATCGGTACGGTCACCGGCGAACCGCAGCCCGGCAATCCCAAGAAGCGCCTCTTCCGCCTCGTCGCGGACCGTGCGCTGATCAACCGCATGGGCTTCAACAACGAGGGCTCGGCCGCCGTCGCCGAACGCCTGGCCGCCCGCAACCCGGTCTTCCGGACCACCGTGGGCGTCAACATCGGCAAGACCAAGGTCGTGCCGGAGGACGAGGCGCCCGCCGACTACGTGAAGTCCACCGAGCGCCTCGCCGCGCACGCCGACTACCTCGTGGTGAACGTCTCCTCGCCCAACACCCCGGGCCTGCGCAACCTCCAGGCCACCGAGGCGCTGCGCCCGCTGCTCACCGCCGTGCGCGAGGCCGCCGACCGCACGGTCACCGGCCGCCGGGTGCCACTGCTCGTCAAGATCGCGCCGGACCTCGCCGACGAGGACGTCGACGCGGTCGCGGACCTCGCCGTCGAACTGGGCCTGGACGGCATCATCGCCACCAACACCACCATCGCCCGCGACGGCCTCGGCCTGACGTCCTCGCCCTCCCTGGTCAAGGAGGCCGGCGGGCTCTCCGGAGCACCCCTCAAGGAACGCTCCCTGGAGGTCCTGAGCCGTCTGTACGCCCGGGTGGGCGACGAGATCACCCTCGTCGGGGTCGGGGGCATCGAGAACGCCGAGGACGCCTGGCAGCGCATCCTGGCCGGTGCCACGCTCGTCCAGGGCTACAGCGCCTTCATCTACGAGGGCCCGTTCTACGCCCGCGCGATCCACAAGGGCCTGGCCGCGCGCCTGGCGGCCTCCCCGTACGCCACGCTCGCCGACGCCGTCGGCGCCGAGACCCGGAAGGTGTCGCAGTGACCCCCGAACCCTTCGGCGCACGGCTGCGCCACGCCATGGACACCCGCGGGCCGCTCTGTGTCGGCATCGACCCGCACGCCTCGCTGCTCACCTCCTGGGGCCTGAACGACGACATCGCGGGCCTGGAGCGCTTCACCCGTACGGTCGTGGAGGCCCTGGCCGACCGGGTCGCCGTGCTCAAGCCGCAGTCCGCGTTCTTCGAGCGCTTCGGCTCGCGCGGCATCGCCGTGCTGGAGAAGGCCGTCGCCGAGGCGCGGGCGGCCGGCGCGCTCGTCCTGATGGACGCCAAGCGCGGCGACATCGGCTCGACCATGGGCGCCTACGCGGCGGCCTATCTGGACAAGGACTCGCCGCTGTTCTCGGACGCGGTCACGCTCTCGCCGTACCTCGGCTTCGGCTCGCTGCGTCCCGCGCTGGACGCGGCGGCCGTCTCCGGCGCCGGGGTCTTCGTGCTGGCTCTGACCTCCAACCCGGAGGGCGCCCAGGTGCAGCGCGCCACGGCGGCCGACGGCCGCCCGCTGGCCCAGCTGATGCTGGACAGCATGGCCGCGGAGAACGAGGGCGCGACGCCGCTCGGCTCGGTCGGCGCGGTGGTCGGCGCCACGCTCGGCGACACGGGGGTGAATCTCGCCATCAACGGCCCGCTGCTCGCCCCCGGCATCGGCGCGCAGGGAGCGACCCCCGCCGATCTGCCCGGAGTGTTCGGCGACGCGGTGGGCAACGTGGTGCCCAGTGTGAGCCGGGGCGTGCTGCGCCACGGCCCCGACGCTTCAGGGCTGCGCGAAGCCGCCGGACGGTTCGCGGACGAGGTCCGTGCGGCCGTGGCCGACAGCTGACCCTGACACGTTTGCCGTGTGTTGACGAATTCCTGACCCGAAATCCCTGCTGTTTCGCCTGAAATGTCCTGGTCGGCTGAGGCTGACCAGGACTTTTCGTCCGTTCTCGCTGACTAGCGCGGCCTTGGCCGCTAGTCTCCGTCGAGAGCCAACGAGCACATGCTGTTCGTTGCTCAGGTGTGGGGCGACCAGCTTCCTCACCGGTCCGTATCCGACAGATCGACATCCGAGGTGACGTAGGCGTGGCTCTTCCGCCCCTTACCCCTGAACAGCGCGCAGCCGCGCTCGAAAAGGCCGCCGCGGCTCGCCGGGAGCGGGCCGAGGTCAAGAATCGACTCAAGCACTCCGGTGCCTCGCTCCAAGAGGTCATCAAGCAGGGTCAGGAGAACGACGTCATCGGCAAGATGAAGGTCTCCGCGCTCCTGGAGTCCCTGCCGGGCGTGGGCAAGGTCCGCGCCAAGCAGATCATGGAGCGTCTCGGTATCTCCGAGAGCCGCCGGGTCCGGGGTCTCGGCTCCAATCAGATCGCATCCCTGGAGCGTGAGTTCGGCGGCACCGCCGCCTGACGTTCTCAGGCACTCCTGAGAACCTGGATAATCGCTCCATGGCTGCAACATCCCGGGGGACGTCCCCCGTACCCCCGGACGTACGTCCGCGGCTGACCGTGCTCTCCGGCCCCTCGGGGGTCGGCAAGAGCACGGTCGTCGCTCATATGCGCAAGGTTCACCCCGAGGTCTGGCTCTCGGTGTCGGCGACGACCCGCAGGCCGCGCCCCGGGGAGAGCAACGGTGTCCACTACTTCTTCGTGGACGACGAGGAGTTCGACAAGCTCGTCGCCAACGGCGAACTGCTGGAGTGGGCCGAGTTCGCGGGCAACCGGTACGGCACGCCGCGCCGGGCCGTGCTCGACCGCCTGGAGGCCGGCGAGCCGGTCCTGCTGGAGATCGATCTCCAGGGGGCCCGGCTCGTGCGGCAGTCCATGCCCGAAGCACGCCTGGTCTTCCTCGCCCCGCCGAGCTGGGACGAACTGGTGCGCCGGCTCACCGGCCGCGGGACCGAACCCCCCGAGGTCATCGAGCGCAGGCTCGCCGCCGCCAAGATCGAACTGGCCGCCGAGGCGGAGTTCGACACGACGCTGGTCAACACCTCCGTCGAGGATGTGGCCCGTGAGCTGCTAGCCTTGATGTTGCAGGCTTCCGCCCACCGTGACAGCAGCGACTGAATCACACGGAGCATCACCCCGGCGGAATCCGCACTGTCAAAGATCTCTTTGATATTTACCCCCTTCGGAAGGCAGAGAGTGTCCTCTTCCATCACCACGCCCGAGGGCATCATCAACCCGCCGATTGATGAGCTCCTCGAAGCCACCGACTCGAAGTACAGCCTCGTGATCTACGCCGCCAAGCGCGCGCGCCAGATCAACGCGTACTACTCGCAGCTCGGTGAAGGCCTCCTTGAGTACGTCGGTCCGCTCGTCGACACCCACGTGCACGAGAAGCCGCTCTCGATCGCGCTCCGCGAGATCAACGCGGGCCTGCTGACCTCCGAGGCCATCGAGGGCCCCGCGCAGTAGGCAGCGAAGCACCTTCACCTCAGGCCCGGCGGGCAGACCGCCGGGCCTGAGGTGTGTCCGAGGTCCGTGCGGACGGCTTCGGGCGGTGAGGCAGCATGGAGGGATACGTAGCCGAGTGCGGGGAGACGCAGTGCAGAAGCCGAAGGTCGTCCTGGGGGTCAGCGGAGGCATCGCCGCCTACAAGGCGTGCGAGCTGCTGCGCCGGCTGACCGAGTCCGGGCACGACGTACGCGTCGTGCCGACCGGGTCCTCGCTCCACTTCGTCGGCGCCGCCACCTGGTCGGCGCTCTCCGGACACCCCGTCTCCACCGAGGTCTGGGACGACGTCCACGAGGTGCCGCACGTGCGCATCGGCCAGGGGGCCGACCTCGTCGTCGTCGCCCCGGCCACCGCGGACACGCTCGCCAGGGCCGCCCACGGTCTCGCGGACGACCTCCTCACCAACACGCTGCTCACCGCGCGCTGTCCGGTGGTCTTCGCGCCCGCCATGCACACCGAGATGTGGGAGCACCCCGCCACCCGGGAGAACGTGGCCACGCTGCGCCGCCGCGGCGCCGTCGTCATCGAGCCCGCCGTCGGCCGGCTCACCGGCGTCGACACCGGCAAGGGCCGGCTGTCCGACCCCGGAGAGATCTTCGAGGTCTGCCGCCGGGTCCTGAGCCGCGGCCCCGCCGCGCCCGACCTCGCGGGCCGCCATGTGGTGATCAGCGCGGGCGGCACCCGCGAACCGCTCGACCCCGTCCGCTACCTGGGCAACCGCTCCTCGGGGAAGCAGGGGTACGCCCTGGCGCGTACCGCTGTCGCCCGAGGGGCCAGGGTCACCCTGATCGAGGCCAACACCGGACTGCCCGACCCGGCCGGTGCCGATGTCCTGCGCGTGGGGACCGCGCTCCAACTGCGCGAGGCCGTACTGAAGGCCGCCGCGGACGCGGACGTCGTGGTGATGGCGGCGGCCGTCGCCGACTTCCGGCCGGCCGAGTACGCCCAGGGAAAGATCAAGAAGAAGGACGGTCAGGAGCCCGCCGCCGTCGCCCTCGTCCGCAACCCCGACATCCTCGCCGAGGTCGCGGGCCGGCGGGCCCGGCCGGAGCAGATCGTCGTGGGATTCGCCGCCGAGACCGACAACGTCCTGGCCAACGGCCGGGAGAAACTCCGCCGCAAGGGCTGCGACCTGCTCGTGGTCAACGAGGTGGGGGAGCGCAAGACCTTCGGCTCGGAGGAGAACGAGGCCGTCGTGCTCTCTGCCGACGGCGGGGAGATCTCCGTGCCGCACGGCCCCAAGGAAGACCTCGCCGACACGGTGTGGGACCAGGTGACGTCGAGGTTCGGACAGATTTCGCATTCGCCGCTTCGGGGGGTCTAAAGCCAACGAAAACGGATACATTCGCCACCCCGAAGGGCGATTTTTCCTACCGGCCGCAGCAGTGCCGCACATCACAGACATGCCAAAGTACGAGACGCATGGCCCAAGCGGCGGATGCGACCGATAAACTGGTCGACGGTACGAGCCGGGCGCAGCTCCCGGTCGTACCACCAATGATCAGCCAGCAGCCGCTGCAACCCCAGGGAGCGATGTGTCCCGCCGTCTCTTCACCTCGGAATCTGTGACCGAGGGTCACCCCGACAAGATCGCTGACCAGATCAGCGACACGATTCTCGACGCCCTCCTGCGCGAGGACCCCACCTCGCGCGTCGCCGTCGAGACCTTGATCACCACTGGTCTGGTGCATGTCGCGGGTGAGGTCACGACCAAGGCCTACGCCGACATTCCCAACCTTGTGCGCAACAAGGTCCTGGAGATCGGCTACGACTCCTCCAAGAAGGGCTTCGACGGCGCCTCCTGCGGTGTCTCGGTGTCCATCGGCGCACAGTCCCCGGACATCGCCCAGGGCGTCGACACCGCCTACGAGAAGCGCGTCGAGGGTGCCTCCCAGCGGGACGGGGAGGACGAACTCGACAAGCAGGGCGCGGGCGACCAGGGCCTGATGTTCGGCTACGCCTGCGACGAGACGCCCGAGCTGATGCCGCTCCCGATCCATGTGGCACACCGGCTCTCGCGCCGCCTCTCGGAGGTCCGCAAGAACGGGACCATCCCCTACCTGCGCCCCGACGGCAAGACCCAGGTCACCATCGAGTACGACGGTGACAAGGCCGTCCGGCTCGACACGGTCGTGGTCTCCTCGCAGCACGCGAGCGACATCGACCTGGACTCGCTGCTGGCACCGGACATCCGTGAGTTCGTCGTCGAGCACGTCCTGGCGCAGCTCATCGAGGACGGCATCAAGCTGGACACCGAGGGCTACCGTCTGCTGGTGAACCCGACCGGACGGTTCGAGATCGGTGGCCCGATGGGCGACGCCGGGCTCACCGGTCGCAAGATCATCATCGACACCTACGGCGGCATGGCCCGGCACGGCGGCGGCGCCTTCTCGGGCAAGGACCCGTCCAAGGTCGACCGCTCGGCGGCGTACGCGATGCGCTGGGTCGCGAAGAACGTCGTCGCCGCGGGTCTCGCCGCCCGCTGCGAGGTCCAGGTCGCGTACGCGATCGGCAAGGCCGAGCCGGTGGGCCTGTTCGTCGAGACGTTCGGCACGGCCGCCATCGAGACCGAGAAGATCGAGAACGCCATCGGTGAGGTCTTCGACCTCCGCCCGGCCGCGATCATCCGGGACCTCGACCTGCTCCGCCCGATCTACGCCCAGACCGCGGCGTACGGTCACTTCGGCCGCGAGCTCCCCGACTTCACCTGGGAGCGCACCGACCGCGTCGACGCCCTCCGTCGGGCCGCGGGCCTGTAGGACCGCCGCGCAGTCACGGCTTGCCGGGGCCCGGACACCGATCGTGGTGTCCGGGCCCCGGTGTCGTGACACCCGGCGCCGCTGTCAGTCCCGTCTGGTAGGAATTTGGCTGTGAGCAGCGACAACGAGCAGTCCGCCGAGCCCGCGGCCGGGGCGCCGGAGCAGCTTGCGCTGATCCGCGAGACCGTCCGCAGGGCGAAGGTGCCGAGGGCCAAGCCCCGGACCTGGCGGGGCGCCGCGCTGGCCAAGGAGCTCCCGGTCGCCCGGGTCCTGGTGAACAAGGGCGTGCTCCATCTCGACCAGTACTTCGACTACGCCGTCCCCGAGGAGCTCGACGCCGACGCCCAGCCCGGGGTCCGGGTGCGCGTGCGCTTCGGTGCCGGGGGACGCAATGTGCAGGGCGGGCGGCGCGAGGGCGGCGGGCTGATCGACGGGTTCCTCGTCGAGCGGCTCGCCGAGTCCGACTATCAGGGCGCCCTCGCCGCCCTCGCCTATGTGGTCTCCCCGGAGCCCGTGCTCGGACCGGAGCTGCTGGCGCTGTCGCGGGCCGTCGCCGACCGGTACGCGGGCAGCCTCGCCGATGTGCTCCAGCTCGCCGTCCCGCCGCGCAACGGGCGGGCCGAGGGCAAGCCCTCCCCGCCCCCCCTGCCACCGCCCGCGGCGCCCGGTCCGGGCAGCTGGGAGCGGTACGGACAGGGCCCCGCCTTCCTGCGGGCGCTGGCCGGCGGTGGTGCGCCGCGGGCCGTGTGGACCGCGCTGCCGGGGCCGCACTGGCCGCGCGAGATCGCCCTCGCCGTCGCGGCGACGCTCTCCTCGGGGCGCGGTGCGCTGGTCGTCGTACCGGACGGACGGGCCGCCGGCCGGATGGACGCCGCGCTGACCGAGGTGCTGGGGGACGGCCGGCACGCCCTGCTCACCGCGGACTCCGGCCCCGAGAAGCGCTACCGCCAGTGGCTCGCCGTACGCCGCGGCTCGGTGCGGGCGGTCGTCGGCACCCGCGCCGCGATGTTCGCCCCCGTGGCCGATCTCGGCCTGGTCGTCATCTGGGACGACGGGGACTCCAGCCACAGCGATGACAACGCCCCCTTCCCGCACGTCCGCGAGGTCCTGGAGCTCCGGGCGGCACACGGCGGATGCGCCTTCCTGCTCGGCTCGACGGGCTGCACCGTGGAGGCCGCCCAGCTCGTCGAGAGCGGCTGGGCACTGCCCCTGAGCGCGGACCGGGAGAAGCTGCGGGCCGCGGCGCCCCTGATCCGTACGGTCGGCGACGGCGAACTCGCCCGGGACGGGGCGGCGAGGACCGCCCGGCTGCCCAGCCTGGCCTGGCAGACCGTGCGGGACGGACTGCGCGCCGGACCGGTGCTGGTCCAGGTGCCGCGCCGGGGTTACGCCCCCCGGCTCGCCTGCGAGCGCTGTCGCACTCCGGCCCGGTGCCGGCACTGCGCCGGGCCGCTGGAGGCCCCCGACCAGCGGGACCTCGACTGCGCCTGGTGCGGCCGCGCCGAGCGGGCCTGGCACTGCGCGGCCTGCGGATCCACCCGGCTGCGCGCCCAGGTCGTCGGAGCCCGCCGGACCGCCGAGGAACTGGGCCGGGCCTTTCCCGCGGTGCCGGTCCGGACCTCGGGGCGCGACCACATCCTGGACGCCGTGCCGGGCGCACCCGCGCTCGTCGTCAGTACGCCGGGGGCCGAGCCCGTCGCCGAGGGCGGATATGCCGCCGCGCTGCTGCTCGACGGCTGGGCGATGCTCACCCGGCCGGATCTGCGGGCGGGGGAGGAGGCGCTGCGCCGCTGGATCGCGGCGGCCTCGCTGGTCCGGGGGCAGGACGAGGGCGGCACGGTGGTGATCGTGGCCGAGCCGACGCTGCGGCCCGTGCAGGCGCTGGTGCGCTGGGACCCGGCCGGGTTCGCCCGGCGTGAGCTGGCGGAGCGGGCGGAGCTGGGCTTCCCCCCGGTGTCCCGGATGGCTTCGGTGACCGGTCCGGCCGAGGCCCTGGCCGGTTTCCTCGCCACGGCCGGACTGCCGCCGGAGGCCGAGATCCTGGGTCCCGTGCCGGTACCGGCCGCCGAACCCGGCAGGCCGCGCAGGCCGTGGGACGCGCCGCCCGGCGAGACCTGGGAGCGGGCACTGATCCGGGTGGTCCCGGGCCGCGGAGCGGCGCTCGCCGCCGCGCTGAAGGTGGCGCGGGCAGCGCGTACGGCCAGGGGCGGGGGCGACCCGATCCGGATCAGGATCGACCCGCCGGACATCGGCTGAGGCACCCTCCCCGGGCTCACCGGCGGACCCCGGTCCCGCAGGCCCTCGCCGGCCCGGCAGACCTCACCGGCACGGCGGTCCTCACCGGCACCCCGGGGCCCGGTCCCGCGGGCCTGCCCGGCGGAGCGGCGGCGGCCGGTCGCCCCGTATCGCCGTGTGCGGAGACGGGGCCGCCCCGCCGTGCGACCGGCACGGTGGGGCAGAAGGGCGGGGTACGGGCGGCGTCGGGTCAGCCGTTGCGCGGGCCGGGGAAGGCACCCGGGCGGATCTCCTCCCGCGCGACAGCGGTGCCCGCCGAGGGCTGCGGAGGCATCGAGCGGGCGGCGGGCACCCCCGGGAGCACGGGGCCGGAGGGGACGACGGGAGCCCCGGGGGAGACGGAGACAGGACGGGGCACCGCGCTCTCGGCGGCGACGGCTTCGGCGGTGCCGGGCTGGGGGGCGGCGCGACGCGAGCCGTAACGCCGGTGCACCGCCTGCTTGGTGACTCCGAGAGCAGAGCCCACCGCGTCCCAGGAGAAGCCCAGCGAACGGTCGAAGTCCACCGCCGCGGTGACCAGCGTCTCGACGCTGTCCCGCAGTTCCTGGGCGAGGCGGACGGTGGGGGCCGGGGCCCTGCCGTAGACGACGAAGCCCGCGGAAGGGCCGGAGCGGCGGGGGCGGTAGACATTGCCCAGCTGGGCGGTGAGTGTGCGCAGCGCGTCCACCTGCCGCCGGACCCGCTCGATGTCCCGCACCAGAAGATGCAGACTGGCCCGCGCTTGGGCGTCGTGGGTTGCGTGGTCGGCCATGAAGAAGCCTCTCGAACCGGCGTTGAAAGGGACCGGGCCGCACCGCGGCGGCCCGCTTCGGTCAATCTCTTTTGACCAACGCCTCAGCCGGGGATGTGGTCACGCTATCGGGGCGTATGTGCATATGCGTGGGGCGCAAAGGCGCGCGTACGCCCCTGACGGGATCAGAACGTGAGCCCCCCGGCTCGGGGCTGCCCATCCGCACGCCGGGGACCTTCCGGGCACGCTTTAGACTGGTGCGCTGCTCGTCACCGTACGTTTTCGGCCCGAGAGGCAGTCAGCCACCCATGAAGCTCGTCTTCGCCGGCACCCCCGAGGTAGCCGTTCCCGCCCTGGACGCCCTGCTCGCCTCCGAACGGCACGAGGTGGCCGCCGTGGTGACCCGTCCCGACGCCCCCGCGGGCCGCGGGCGCCGTCTGGTCGCCAGCCCCGTCGCCGAGCGGGCCGAGGAGGCCGGGATCGAGGTCCTCAAGCCGGGCCGGCCGCGGGACGAGGACTTCCTGGCCCGGCTGCGGGAGATCGCCCCCGACTGCTGCCCGGTCGTCGCCTACGGGGCGCTGCTGCCCAAGGCGGCGCTCGCCGTGCCCGCCAGGGGCTGGGTCAATCTGCACTTCTCGCTGCTGCCCGCCTGGCGCGGTGCCGCGCCGGTGCAGCACTCGGTGATGGCCGGGGACGAGGTGACCGGAGCGTCCACCTTCCTGATCGAGGAGGGTCTCGACTCCGGTCCGGTCTACGGCGTCCTCACCGAGGAGGTCCGGCCGACCGACACCAGCGGCGATCTGCTCACCCGGCTCGCCTTCGCCGGTGCCGGGCTGCTCGCGGCGACGATGGACGGCATCGAGGACGGCACCCTGCACGCCGTGCCGCAGCCGGCCGAGGGCATCACCCTCGCCCCGAAGATCACTGTGGAGGACGCCCAGGTGCGCTGGGCCGACCCGGCCCTGCGGGTGGACCGGGTCGTGCGCGGCTGCACCCCGGCCCCCGGGGCCTGGACCCTCTTCCGGGGCGAGCGGCTGAAGCTCGTCCAGGTCACCCCGGTCCTGGACCGTACGGATCTGGCACCCGGCGAGCTGGCCGCCGCCAAGAACAACGTGTACGTGGGCACCGGTTCGCACGCCGTCGAGCTGCTCTGGGTGCAGCCGCAGGGCAAGAAGCCGATGAAGGCCGCCGACTGGGCGCGCGGAGTGCGGATCGCTCCGGGCGAGCTGCTCGGGCTGTAGTCCTCCCCACCGGGCCGCAGGCCCCGGGCCCGGGACTGCGGTCACCGGCGTCCGGGGCGGCGACGTAGGCTGGGGAGGTTAGCCCCCTCACCCTCCGCGGAGCACCTTCACGTGAACGACCAGCAGCGTCGCCGTCCGGCCAAGACCCATCGCCGTCCCCAGAAGGATCCCGTCCGGTTCCTCGCCTTCGAGGCGCTCAGGGCCGTCGACGAACGGGACGCGTACGCCAACCTGGTGCTGCCGCCGCTGCTCAGGAAGGCCCGCGCCAAGGGCGACTTCGACGCCCGGGACGCGGCACTGGCGACCGAGCTGGTCTACGGGACACTGCGCCGTCAGGGCACGTACGACGCGATCGTCGCGGCCTGCGTCGACCGGCCGCTGCGTGAGGTCGACCCGCCGGTCCTCGATGTGCTCAACATGGGCGTCCACCAGCTGCTCGGTACCCGCATCCCGACCCACGCCGCGGTCTCCGCGAGCGTGGAACTGGCCCGGGTGGTCCTCGGCGAGGGGCGCGCCAAGTTCGTCAACGCGGTGCTGCGCAAGGTCTCGGCGCACGACCTCGACGGCTGGGTGGAGCGCGTCGCCCCGTCCTACGAACAGGACGCCGAGGACCATCTCTCCGTCGTCCATTCGCACCCGCGGTGGGTCGTCTCCGCGCTCTGGGACGCCCTGGGCGGTGGCCGCGCGGGGATCGAGGACCTGCTGGAGGCCGACAACGAGCGGCCCGAGGTCACGCTGGTCGCCCGTCCCGGCCGCTCCACCACCGAAGAGCTGCTGGAGGCCCTCGGTGAGGAGAACGGACTGCCCGGCCGCTGGTCGCCGTACGCGGTACGGATGGCGGAGGGCGGCGAGCCGGGAGCCCTGACCGCCGTGCAGGAGGGCCGGGCGGGCGTCCAGGACGAAGGAAGCCAGCTCGTCGCCGCCGCCCTCGCCAACGCCCCGGTGGAGGGCGACGACACCCGCTGGCTGGACGGCTGCGCGGGCCCCGGCGGCAAGGCCGCCCTGCTGGCCGCGCTCGCGGCCGGACGGGGTGCCGCTCTGTTGGCGGCCGAGAAGCAGCCGCACCGCGCCCGGCTCGTCGAGCGGGCGCTGGCCGGCAACCCCGGCCCGTACCAGGTCATCACGGCGGACGGCACCCGCCCGCCGTGGCGGCCCGGCACCTTCGACCGGATCCTGATGGACGTGCCCTGCTCGGGCCTCGGTGCGCTGCGCCGTCGCCCAGAGGCCCGCTGGCGGCGCCGCGCGGCCGACCTGGAGAGCTTCGCCCCCCTCCAACGCGGCCTGCTGCGCGAGGCGTTGAAGGCCGTCCGGGTCGGCGGCGTCGTGGGGTACGCGACCTGCTCTCCGCACCTCGCGGAGACCCGGGTCGTGGTGGAGGACGTCCTGAAGGGCCGGGGCGGGGAGCCGGTGAGCGCCGAGTGGATCGACGCCCGGCCGCTGATGCCGGGAGTGCCCGCGCTGGGGGAGGGCCCGGACGTCCAGCTCTGGCCGCATCTGCACGGCACGGACGCGATGTATCTCGCGCTGCTGCGCCGGACCGGCTGAGTGCCGGCCGGGGTCCGTCCCGTACGGAGCCGGTAAAAGAGCGGTAAAGCACAGGCAAAATGCCGGGATTGTGCGAACTGTGATGATCGCATGCGGCTTTGGGGCGCACGAAGGCAAGGAACCGGCCGGGAACGTGGCAGGCTTGGGTGCATGGCCCAGATCAACCCCAGCATTCTGTCCGCCGATTTCGCGCGTCTCGCCGAGGAGGCGAAGGCCGTCGAAGGTGCCGACTGGCTCCATGTCGACGTGATGGACAATCACTTCGTGCCCAATCTCACCCTCGGGGTGCCGATCGTCGAGGCGCTGAGCAGGGCCACGGACACTCCGCTGGACTGCCATCTGATGATCGAGGACGCCGACCGCTGGGCTCCGCAGTACGTCGAGGCGGGGGCGGGGTCCGTCACCTTCCACGTGGAGGCCGCGGCGGCGCCGGTCCGGCTGGCGCGGGAGATCCGGGCGAAGGGGGCGCGTGCGTCGATGGCGCTCAAGCCCGCGACGCCCATCGAGCCGTACGAGGACCTGCTACCCGAGCTCGACATGCTGCTGATCATGACGGTCGAGCCGGGCTTCGGCGGCCAGGCGTTCCTGGACATCATGCTGCCCAAGATCCGCCGCACCCGTGAGCTGATCTCCAAGCACGGCCTCGAACTGTGGCTCCAGGTCGACGGCGGCGTCTCGGCGTCCACGATCGAGCGGTGCGCCGAGGCCGGCGCCGATGTCTTCGTCGCCGGCTCGGCCGTGTACGGGGCGGCGGATCCGGCCGAAGCGGTGCGGGCCCTGCGCGCGCGGGCGGACGCGGCAACGGCCGTGGCGCCCTGGGCGTGCGGCCACTGAACAAAGCGCAGATGAACGTGGCCCGACGGGGCCGATCAAGGATCGCCGGATCTGACAGGATGAGCGGCGTATCGGGCGTGTGAACAGCAGTGAGGAGATCGCGGTGTCTGGCATCTCGGCGGGTCGGTCAGCCATGCGGATGGGACCCGCGGAGCTGGTGCAGGCGGCGGCCATGGCCCGCCGGTTCTACCTTGAGGGAAAGTCGAAGATCCAGATCGCCGAGGAGTTCGGCGTCAGCCGCTTCAAGGTGGCCCGGGTCCTGGAGACGGCCCTTGAGCGTGATCTCGTACGGATCGAGATCCGGGTACCGGCCGAGCTGGACGCCGAGCGCTCCGACGCGCTCCGGGCCCGCTACGGGCTCCGGCACGCGGTCGTCGTCGAGTCCCCGGCGGACGAGCAGGACGACGCGGCCGACCCGGAGAACCTGGGCGAGGTCGCGGCCGACCTGCTCGGCGAACTGGTGAACGAGGGCGATGTCCTGGGCCTGGCCTGGGGCCGCTCCACCATCCATATGGCGGCGGCCCTCGACCGCCTGCCGCCCTGCACGGTCGTGCAGCTCACCGGCGTGTACGACGCGGGGACGGCCGAGCGCGGCTCGGTCGAGGCGGTCCGCCGGGCCGCCCAGGTCTCCGGTGGCGAGGCGCACCCGATCTACGCGCCGATGCTGCTGCCGGACCCGGCGACCGCCGCCGCCCTGCGGCACCAGACGGGCATCGCCCGCGCCTTCGAGTACTTCGACAAGGTGACGGTCGCCGCCGTCTCGATCGGTTCCTGGGAGCCGGGCATCTCCACGGTCCACGACATGCTCTCCGACGAGGAGCGGGCGCACTACGCCTCGCTCGGCGTCGCCGCGGAGATGTCCGCGCACCTCTTCGACTCCGACGGCCGCCGGGTCGGGCGCGATCTCGGCGAACGGTGCATCACGGTCGAGGCGGACCGGCTGCGCCGGATCCCCGAGGTGGTGGCGATCGCGGGCGGCCAGCGCAAGGCGGCGGCGATCGGTGCCGTTCTGCGCTCCGGGCTGGTCACCAGCCTGGTGACGGACACGGCGGCGGCCGACTTCCTGCTCACCGAGTCGGCGGCCGGACCGCGCCCGGCGCTGGAGCGGGCCGACCCCGACGGGGAGTGACCCGGCCGGGGAGTGCCCCGGACGGACGGGAACGGACGGATACGACGGAGGCCGGGCGCTCGCACAGCGCCCGGCCTCCGTCGTATCCGCTCTCCGTCGTGTCCGTCCGCTCAGACGGCGCGGTTGGTGTCCCCGGCGCACTGGACGGCGTGGTCACCGCCGATGCCCAGCACCGTCTCCTCCAGATACTCCCCGGGCTCCGCGTACTGGCTGACGTCGGCCGGGTTGTAGCGCGGGGTCTGCTGGGACCAGTCCAGATTGCCGCGCATCCAGCTGCGCATGCCGTCGAGGTAGGGCACGAGCAGACCGGAGAGCTGCGGATAGAGCTCCAGGAGTTCTTCCTCGGCCGTCAGGAACCGCTCGGTCTCCGTGGCTATCCGCTCGGCGACGTGGTCCAGCGCCTGCTGTTCGCCCAGGCCCCGGTGATGCCGGACCAGGTGGACGAGGTTGTGGATCTCGCCGAGCACCTGCTCCTTCTCGAAGGAGTAGACGTCATTGGCCCAGCACACGACGTTGCACGAGGCCTCCAGGGCGGTGATGAACCGGGGGTCGTTGTGGATCGACTCGGGGGCCTCGATGCCGGCCACGATCTCTATGAGGTCCATGCAGACATGGATGGCCCCGGTGTGCCGCCGCTTCGCGATGTACGTCTCCTCGGACGGCACCACGTCGTCGGCGCGGTTCCCGGCCTCCCAGGTGGTGGCCGTCGTGAGATACATGACCAGATGCCAGGCGAAGCGGGTGCGCCAGTGCGGCGCGGCATTCGGCGTCGTACGTTCCCACAGGTCGGCCAGGGCGGTCACGGCGGCCGGGAGCTCCTCGCCCGGCAGCGGATGGGGGGCGGAGCCGTCCACCACGGCCCGCATCCGGTCGACCACGTCGCGTACCCGATCCGGGCTGCGGCCCAGATGTCCGTCGTCGAGCTGGTCGTCCACGAGGAAGAGCCAGACGAACCAATCGGCCACCAGATCGAGGTGTTCACCGTTGGCCGTCGGGTAGACCATGCCGACGAACGCGCCGAAATCGGCCTGTTCGAAGCGCTTTCTCGCCGACTCGCGGTGTACCAGCCCGGTACGGCGTGTCCAGGCGTCAATATGGTCCCGGGTGTGACCGACATGCGGGTTGGTCCGCTGCGGGAACGGGCAGTAGATGTCCGGCAGTTCGCTGTCCACAGGCGGATCTGCATCCTCTCCGGTCAAACGGGCGTGTCGGGTTCCTCGACAGCGCCCGTACGGCGCTGCGCTGACCCCGAGACCTGCGGATTTGAAGCTACCTGACCCCTTGTCACCGGGTCCAGGGATGGTGATCACGAATGGTTCGAATTCCGTTCGGGTAGAGTCTGTGGGTAAGGCAGGTTCCACTTGCCCGGCCCCCCCGACCGCCTCCTTGGAGGAATACACGAATGCGGGGGTCTTTTGCTGTGCCTTTGTGGAAACGACCTGCACCGTTTCGTATGAAAATATGAGTGTTATGCGTTTTCTTGAGCCTGGCACCGGTCGTTACACAGAGTCCCCCTCGGTCCCGTACGACCTCACGTACGACGATGTCTTCATGGTCCCGGGCCGCTCGGCGGTCGGGTCCCGCCAGGGTGTCGACCTCTCGTCGCCCGACGGCACCGGCACCACCATCCCGCTCGTCGTCGCCAACATGACCGCGATCGCGGGCCGCCGGATGGCCGAGACCATCGCCCGCCGCGGTGGCCTCGTCGTCATCCCCCAGGACATCCCGATCGAGGTCGTCACCGACGTCATCACCTGGGTCAAGACACGTCATCTCGTCCTCGACACCCCGATCGTGCTGGCCCCCGGCCAGACCGTCGCCGACGCCCTGTCGCTGCTGCCCAAGCGTGCCCACGGCGCGGGCGTCGTCGTCGACGAGGAGCGGCGGCCCGTCGGCGTCGTCACCGACCACGACCTGACCGGCGTCGACCGCTTCACCCAGCTGTCCGAGGTCATGTCCAAGGACCTGGTGCTGCTCGACGCGGACATCGACCCGCGCGACGCGTTCAACCGGCTCGACGGAGCCAACCGCAAGCTCGCGCCCGCGGTCGACGCGGACGGCAGGCTGGTGGGCATACTCACCCGCAAGGCCGCCCTGCGCGCGACCCTCTACACACCCGCCACCGACGCCGGGGGCAGGCTGCGCATCGCGGCCGCCGTCGGCATCAACGGCGATGTCGCGGGCAAGGCCGAGCAGCTCCTGGCCGCGGGCGTCGACACACTCGTCGTCGACACCGCGCACGGCCACCAGGAATCCATGATCAGCGCGGTCAGGGCCGTCCGGGCGCTCGACCCGAAGGTGCCGATCGTCGCGGGCAACATCGTCGCCGCCGAGGGTGTGCGCGACCTCATCGAGGCCGGCGCGGACATCATCAAGGTGGGCGTCGGCCCCGGCGCCATGTGCACCACCCGGATGATGACCGGCGTGGGCCGCCCGCAGTTCTCCGCGGTCCTGGAGTGCGCCGCCGAGGCGAAGAAGCACGGCAAGCACGTCTGGGCCGACGGCGGTGTCCGTCACCCGCGCGATGTCGCCATGGCCCTGGCGGCCGGCGCGTCCAATGTGATGATCGGCTCCTGGTTCGCCGGCACGTACGAGTCGCCCGGCGACCTCCAGCAGTCCGCCGACGGCCGCTACTACAAGGAGTCCTTCGGGATGGCCTCGGCGCGCGCCGTGAAGAACCGCACCTCGGAGGAGTCCTCGTACGACCGCGCCCGCAAGGCGCTGTTCGAGGAGGGCATCTCCACCTCGCGGATGTTCCTGGACCCGGCCCGTCCTGGTGTCGAGGACCTGATCGACTCCATCATCGCGGGCGTCCGTTCCTCCTGCACGTACGCCGGTGCCGGCTCCCTGGAGGAGTTCGCCGAGAAGGCGGTCGTCGGGGTGCAGAGCGCCGCCGGTTACGCCGAGGGCAAGCCGCTGCACGCCAGCTGGAGCTGATCCCGCGCCCTCCACGGCACGCCTGCCCCTCCCGGTGGTTCACCCGGGAGGGGCAGTTGCGTTCAGCGGTCGCGCGCTGGCCGAAAAGCGTTTGTCACCGGCCGCGGAGCGAGTCTTTCCCGCGCTTCAACTCTGTTGAGATATAAGTAATATGAAGCGCAATCAGCTGCCTTTCTCTCTGTGGTAAGGGATCTCATGTCCTTCTTCACCGACCTGGCCCATCAGTACATCGACGGCGAGTGGAGGCCGGGGAAGGGGTCCTGGGACATCATCGACTTCAATCCCTACAACGGGGAGAAGCTCGCCTCGATCGCCGTCGCCACGGCCGGCGAGGTGGACCAGGCCTACCGCGCGGCGGAGCGGGCGCAGCCGGCGTGGGCGGACACCAATCCGTACGCCAGGCGGGCCGTGCTGGAGAAGGCCCTGCGGATCGTCGAGGAGCGCGAGCCGGAGATCAGCGAGGCCATCGTCGCGGAGCTCGGCGGGACCGGGCTGAAGGCGGCCTTCGAGCTGCACCTGGCCAAGGAGTTCCTGCGCGAGTCCATCCAGCTGGCGCTGCGCCCGGCCGGTCAGATCCTGCCCTCGCCGACCGAGGGCAAGGAGAACCGTGTCTACCGGCTGCCCGTCGGTGTCGTCGGGGTCATCAGCCCCTTCAACTTCCCCTTCCTGCTGTCGCTCAAGTCGGTCGCCCCCGCGCTGGCGCTAGGCAACGCGGTCGTCCTCAAGCCGCACCAGAACACCCCGGTCTGCGGCGGCACCCTGCTGGCGAAGGTGTTCGAGGACGCGGGCCTGCCCGCCGGACTCCTCAACGTCGTCGTCACCGATATCGCGGAGATCGGCGACACCCTGCTGGAGCACCCCGTACCGCAGGTCATCTCCTTCACCGGGTCGGACAAGGTCGGGCGGCACGTCGCCACCGTCTGCGCGGCCAACCTCAAGCGCGCCGTCCTCGAACTGGGCGGCAACAGCGCGCTGATCGTGCTCGACGACGCCGATGTGGACTATGCCGTCGACGCGGCCGTCTTCAGCCGGTACATCCACCAGGGCCAGGTCTGCATGGCCGCCAACCGGATCCTGGTCGACCGGGCGGTGGAGGCGGAGTTCACCGAGAAGTTCGTCGCCAAGGTCGCCTCCCTGACCGTCGGCGACCCCGCCGATCCCGCGACGCAGATCGGCCCGCTGATCAACTCCTCGCAGGCCGAGGCCGTCTCCAAGCTCGTCGACCAGACCGTCGAGGCCGGCGCGACGGCCCTGCTGCACGGCCGGGCGGAGGGCAATGTGGTCAGCCCGTCGGTGCTCACCGGGATCGCGGCGGACTCGCCCGTCCTCCAGCAGGAGATCTTCGGTCCGGTGGCCCTGCTGGTGCCCTTCGACGGCGAGGACGAGGCGGTCCGGATCGCCAACGACACCCCGTACGGGCTGAGCGGCGCCGTTCACACCGGCAACATCGAGCGCGGGGTGCGGGTCGGCAAGCGCATCCACACCGGCATGATCCACATCAACGACGGCACCGTCCACGACGAGCCCATCGTCCCGTTCGGCGGCGAGAAGAGCTCCGGCCTCGGCCGGCTGAACGGCGAGTCCATGATCGAGGCGTTCACCACCCAGAAGTGGATCTCGGTCCAGCACGGCCGCTCGCAGTTCCCCTTCTGACCCGGCCGCACCCCACTGCGTCCGGCGCGCCCCCGAGGGGCGGCCCATGGTCTACTGCGGGGGCGGCACCGCCGCCCCCGCAGCAGCCCCATCGCAGAGAAGTGAACCGCCCGACGTGCGCCTGAACGACCTCGACGAACGCATCGTCCACGCCCTCGCCGAAGACGCCCGGCGCAGCTACGCCGACATCGGCGCGATCATCGGACTGTCCGCCCCCGCCGTGAAACGCCGGGTGGACCGCCTGCGCGCCGAGGGCGCGATCACCGGATTCACCGTGCGGGTGGACCCGGCGGCCCTGGGGTGGGAGACCGAGGGCTTCATCGAGATCTACTGCAGCCGCAACACGTCGCCGGAGGCGATCAAGCGGGGTCTGGCCCGGTACCCGGAGATCGCCGCCGCCTCCACGGTGACCGGAGACGCCGACGCGGTCGTGCAGGTCTTCGCCGCGGACATGCGCCACTTCGAACAGGTGCTGGAGCGGATCGCCGGAGAGCCGTACGTGGAGCGGACGAAGTCGGTGCTGGTGCTCTCGCCGCTGCTGCGTCGCTACTCGGCGGGTCCGCCCCCGGCCTGAGACACCCGTGCCCCGGCCGGGGCACCCGCGCCGCCCCGGCCGGCGGGTGCCTCCACCCGAGACCCACATCACCCTTCTGACCTGCGGCGATGCGGTGCGCAACAAATCGCCGCAGGGGCCGGGAGACGCGCAACGAATCGGCGGTCCCCGCGCAACGGTCGCGCCTTGTCCGGGGCGACGGCCGCCCGTACCGTCGATACGTCTCCCCACTCACCCCGCACCGCCCGAGGTCAGCCATGCCGTCGTTGCGTACCGCCCTGCTCCAGAGCTCCGGCCGGCCCGGTGCCGTGGACGCGAACATCGGGATCCTCGACGAAGCGGCCGGTCGCGCCGCCGCCGCCGGGGCGCACCTGCTGGTCTGCCCGGAGATGTTCCTCACCGGATACGCCATCGGTGACGCCGTCCCCCGCCTGGCCGAGCCCGCCGACGGCCCCGGCGCGCGGGCCGTCGCCGGCATCGCCCTGCGGCACGGGATCGCGGTCCTCTACGGCTATCCGGAGCGGGAGGACGAGCTGATCTTCAACGCGGCACAGCTCATCGGCCCGGACGGCACCCCGCTCGCGAACTACCGCAAGACCCATCTCTTCGGCGATTTCGAGCAGAAGTGGTTCACCCCCGGTGAGCAGTCCGTCGTGCAGACCGAACTCGACGGGGTCCGCATCGGTCTGCTCATCTGCTACGACGTCGAGTTCCCGGAGAACGTCCGGGCGCACGCCCTGGCCGGCACCGATCTGCTGCTGGTGCCCACCGCACTGATGCACCCCTTCCCGTTCGTCGCCGAATCCCTCGTACCGGTACGGGCCTTCGAGAGCCAGATGTACCTGGCGTACGTCAACAGGACCGGCCCGGAAGGCGAGTTCGAGTTCGTCGGGCTGAGCTGCCTGGCCGGACCCGACGGCACCGTACGCGCCCGCGCCGGACGCGGCGAGGAACTGGTCGTCGCCGATGTCGACCCCGGTCTGCTGAACGCCTCGCGCGCCGCCAACCCGTATCTGCGCGACCGCCGCCCCGGTCTGTACGGCTCCCTCGTCTGAGGACGGCCGGCACCTGGGTGGGAGAAGGAGCCCCCCGATGCCGGTCCGCCCGAGCCCGCCCCACCTCTTCGTCCCGCAAGGAGTCCGTACCCCATGACGTCCACGGTGCCCAACGCCGTCCAGCACACCGACGCGGCCCCGCCGATCACCATGTTCGGGCCGGACTTTCCCTACGCCTACGACGACTTCCTCGCCCACCCCGCCGGCCTCGGCCAGATTCCGGCGACCGAGCACGGGGCCGAGGTGGCCGTCATCGGCGGCGGGCTCTCCGGGATCATCGCCGCGTACGAGCTGATGAAGATGGGGCTGCGGCCCGTGCTGTACGAGGCCGACCGGATCGGCGGCCGGCTGCGCACCGTCGGGTTCGACGGCTGCGACCCCACGCTGACCGCGGAGATGGGCGCCATGCGCTTCCCGCCCTCGTCCACCGCGCTCCAGCACTACATCGACCTCGTGGGGCTGGAGACCCGGCCCTTCCCCAACCCGCTCTCCCCGGCCACGCCCTCGACCGTCGTGGACCTGAAGGGCGAGTCGCACTACGCCGAGACCATCGACGACCTGCCACAGGTCTACCGCGACGTGATGGACGCGTGGAACGCCGCCCTGGAGGAGGGCGCCGACTTCACCGACATGAACCGGGCCATGCGGGAGCGCGATGTGCCGCGCATCCGGGAGATCTGGTCGCGGCTCGTCGAGAAGCTGGACAACCAGACCTTCTACGGCTTCCTCTGCGACTCCGACGCCTTCGCGTCGTTCCGGCACCGGGAGATCTTCGGCCAGGTCGGCTTCGGCACCGGAGGCTGGGACACCGACTTCCCCAACTCCATCCTGGAGATCCTGCGGGTCGTCTACACCGAGGCGGACGACCACCACCGCGGCATCGTCGGCGGCAGCCAGCAGCTTCCGCTGCGGCTGTGGGAGCGCGAACCGCACAAGATCGTCCACTGGCCGCTGGGGACCTCGCTGGCCTCCTTGCACGACGGCGAGCCCCGCCCCGCCGTGACCCGGCTCAACCGCACCGCGGGCAACGGCATCACGGTCACCGACGCCACCGGGGACATCCGCACCTTCCGGGCGGCGGTCTTCACCGGGCAGTCCTGGCTGCTGCTCTCCAAGATCGACTGCGATGACGCGCTCTTCCCGATCGACCACTGGACGGCGATGGAGCGCACCCACTACATGGAGTCGTCCAAGCTGTTCGTCCCGGTCGACCGGCCGTTCTGGCTGGACAAGGACGAGGTCACCGGCCGCGACACCATGTCGATGACACTCACCGACCGGATGACCCGGGGCACCTACCTCCTGGACAACGGCCCGGACGAGCCCGCCGTGATCTGTCTGTCCTACACCTGGTGCGACGACAGCCTGAAGTGGCTGCCGCTCTCGGCGAACGAGCGCATGGACGTCATGCTCAAGTCACTGGGCGAGATCTACCCGAACGTCGACATCCGCAGCCATGTCATCGGCAACCCGGTGACGGTGTCCTGGGAGAACGAACCCTGGTTCATGGGGGCGTTCAAGGCCAACCTGCCCGGCCACTACCGCTACCAGCGGCGTCTGTTCACCCACTTCATGCAGGACCGGCTGCCCGCCGACAAGCGGGGACTGTTCCTCGCGGGCGACGACATCTCCTGGACGGCCGGATGGGCCGAGGGCGCCGTACAGACCGCGCTGAACGCCGTCTGGGGTGTGATGACCCAGTTCGGCGGTGCCACGGACGCGACGAACCCCGGCCCCGGCGACGTCTTCGACGACATCGCCCCGGTCGAGCTGCCGGAGGACTGAGACCGGCCGGTACGGCGGGTCCGACCGCCCCCGTTACGCCGGCCGGCAGACGCTGCGCTGCCGGCCGAGGCCCGAGATCTCCACCTCCATCACGTCCTTGTCACCCAGGTACGGGAAGCGGCCCGACAGCGCCACGCCCTGCGGCGTACCGGTGTTGATGATGTCGCCGGGCTCCAGCACCAGGTACTGCGACAGATGGTGCACCAGATGCGCCACGCTGAAGATCATGTCCGCGGTGCTGGAGTCCTGCCGCGGTTCGCCGTTGACGAAGCTGCGCAGCCGCAGTCGCTGCGGGTCGCCCACCTCGTCGGCGGTCACCAGGACCGGGCCGAGCGGGTTGAACGTGGCGCAGCTCTTGCCCTTGGACCACTGGCCGCCCGACTGCTCCAGCTGGAACGCGCGCTCGGAGACGTCGTTGCTGACGGCGTAGCCCGCGATGTGCGCGGCGGCGTCGGCGGGGGAGTCCAGGTAGGAGGCGCGGCGGCCGATGACGACGGCCAGCTCCACCTCCCAGTCGGTCTTCTCCGAGCCGCGCGGGATCAGGACGTCGTCGTACGGTCCGACGACCGTGTTCGGCGACTTGTAGAAGAGGATCGGCTGCTCCGGCGGGAGCGCGCCCGACTCCGCCGCGTGGGCGGCGTAGTTCTGGCCGATGCACAGCAGGGCCGAGGGGCGCGCGACGGGCGCCCCGATCCGCAGCCCGGTGATGTCGGTCTCCGGGAGCTTCGGCTCGTCCGGCACCAGCCGGGGATTCTCGCCGAGCGCGGCGAGGAAGTCGCCGTCGATGTCACCGGTGATGCCCGACAGGTCGTAGTGAAGGCCTTCGGGGCAGACGAGCACCGGGCGTTCGGAACCCGGCTCGCCGACGCGCATGAAACGCATGGAGTGAACTCTCCTGTGGTGGAAGGGGGGTGGGGTGGGCGCGTGACCGGGCCGAGCCTCAGCGCAGCCGTGCCAGGGCTTCGGCGGTCACGGCGTGCACGGGGGGACGGCCGTCCAGCAGGCGCAGCACCTCGTCGACGGCGCTCGCGCCGAGCCGCTGCCGGCACTCGACGCTGCCCGCCGCCTGGTGCGGGGTGAGCAGCACATTGGGCAGGGCGCGGAAGGGGTGCCCGACGGGCAACGGCTCCGCGTCGAAGACATCGATGGCCGCGTCCAGCCGGCCCGAGGCCAGCTCCGCCAGGAGGGCGTCCTCGTCGACCAGCCAGGAGCGGGCGGTGTTCACCAGGCCCGCGCCGTCCGGCATCAGGGCCAGCTGCTCGGCGCCGATCATCTGGTGCGTCTCCTCCGTCACCGGGGCGTGCACCGCCACGATCCGGCTGCGGCTCAGCAGGGTGGGAAGGTCCACGGACTCCACGCCGAGCTCCGCCGCGTCCGCCGGGGACAGGAACGGATCGCTCACGCTCACCCGTGCCCCCATCGCCCGCACCAACGCGATGTACGCCCGTCCGGTGCGGGACGCGCCGATCACCCCGATCTCGCTGCCGTGGATCTCGTGGCGCGGCGGTGCCTCGCTCGCCGCCGCCCAGTCGGCGCCGCCGCGCAGGGCGTGGTCGAAGCGCTGGATGCGGTGGAGCAGGGAGAGGGTGAAGGCGAGGGCCACCTCCGCCACCGGGCGCGCCATCTCGTCCCCGGCCTGGGTGACCCGGATGCCGCGCCGGAACACCTCCTCGGTGACGTACGGGGCGACCGCCGAGCCGGTGTGCGCCACCAGTTCCAGCCGGTCCGCGACATCGAGGAGCCCGGTGTCCGCCCGGGGGCTGCGCCACGACGTGATGAGGGCCCGCGCCCCGGGCATGGCCGCGAGCAGGGCCTCCCGGTCGTGGTGCTCGTCCAGGACGGTCAGTTCGGCCGCTTCCTGGAGCGCCCGCCAGACCTCGGGGGTGAAGAACTGGGCACGCAGGTGCGGGGGGACGGAGACGACCACCCGGGAGCGGTCGGCAGGATCAGGCGAGCCAGGCATCGAGGTGCTCCGCAACGAAGGCGTCATCGGTCAGCCAAGGGTAGGCCTCGGCCACCCGGGTGATCTCCTCGGCCTGTCCCGGCGACAGGGTCTCGGCCGGGTCCAGGCAGCGGATGTTCGCCAACAGGCCCTGGCGGTGCAGCACTTCGTGCACACCGGCGATGCAGCCGCGGAACGCGCCGCGCACATCGAAGACCGCGCTGTTGGCATCGGTCAGCTCGGACCGCCGGGCCAGGCAGCGCACCATCGCCGCGTGGTCCCCGGCGCGGGCGGCGCGCACGTCGTCCAGGAGCGTCACGGCGGAGCTCGTCCAGACGGCCCACTGGCCCAGGAGCCCGCCGGCGAACCAGCGCCTGGTCCCGTTCGCCGTCTCGTACGGGGTCAGGAGGTCACCGATGATGTCGTCGTCGTTGCCGGTGTACAGGGCGACCTCGTCCGCACGGTCCGCGGCGGCCACCGCCCGTACGACATCGGCGGTGCGGTAGCGGTCGAAGGGGGCTATCTTCACCGCGGCGGTGGACGGCAGGTCGGTGAACGCCGACCAGAAGCCGGGCGACAAGTAGCGTCCGCCGACGGCCTCCTGGAGGTAGAAGCCGATGACCGGCAGCACCTCGCCGACCGCGCGGGCCCGCTCCAGCAGCCCCTTCTCGTCGGCGCCGGGCACCGCCGGGCTGAGCAGCACCGCGTCATAGCCGAGCGCGGCGGCAGTCTCGGCCTCGGCGACCGCCTGCGCGGTGTACCCGCAGGCCCCGGCGACCTTGATGAAGGGCCGGCCGGCCTCCCGGTCGATGGTCTCGGCGGCCAGTTCGAGCACCGGCCGCAGCAGTCCGACGCCGGGCTCCCGGATCTCGAACTGGGTGGTGTGTACGGCGACGGCGACACCGCCCGCCCCGGAGGCGAGGTAGTAGCGGGTCAGCGCACGCTGGCGGCGCTCGTCGAACGTGCCGTCCGCGTGCAGCGCGAGCGGATGGGCGGGGATCACCGCCCCGTGGGCGAGCGCGTCCAGAGCGGGCGTGGAGGCGGGCGACGACGCGGACACGGGCGAAGGAGTGGACATGGGGTGGATCAGAACCTTCCGTCACGGACCTGGAACTTGGTGGGCTTGCCGGAGAGCGGCAACCCGCGGCGCAGCCAGTCGGCCTGCCAGGCGACGAGGGTCCGCAGCGTCACGTCCGGGTAGCCGAACAGCGCGTGGCAGCGGCTCGCGTCGGAGAGCAGCGCGGTCGGCGCCTCGGTCCCCGCGAACACCGGCTCCCGGTCGAACTCCTCGCCGAACCACTGCGCCAGACGGCGTACCGAAGCGGTCTCCGGGCCGGTGAGGTTGAGGGTGAACGCCGCGCCCTCGGTGGCGTGCGGCAGCGAACGCAGGGCGACCTCGTTCGCGTAACCCTGCCACACGACGTTGGCATGACCGGTCGTCACATCGACGGGCTCGCCGGCCCGGACGCGTGAGGCGATGTCGGCGAGCACGCCGTAGCGCAGGTCGACCGCGTAGTTGAGGCGGATGTTGGCGACCTTCGTGCCGCGGGTCAGCGCGGCGTGGTCGAAGATCCGCTCGCGGCCGAGGCAGGACATCGCGTACTCGCCGACCGGTCCCACCGGGTCGCTCTCCGTGCAGCCGCCCGAGGAGACCGGGACCAGCGGGTACACATTGCCGGTGGAGAACGCGGCGATCCGGGCGCCGGGCCAGCGGCGCGCCACCCGGTCCGGCATCGCGGCGTTCACCGCCCAGGCGTGCGAGGGCGCCCCGGCCGAACCGAACTTGGCACCGACCATGAAGACGATGTTCCCGGCCTCGGGAAGCTCGCCCAGATCGGCCGCCGGGTCCATCAGGTCGAAGGCGACGGTGGAGACGCCCGCGGCCTCCAGTTCCTCGGCCGCCGCCTTGTCCGACCAGCGGGACACCGCGTACACGGTCACGTCCGTCCGGCCCGCGGCGTCCAGCGCCCGGCGGGCCAGCCGGCACAGGCTCGGACCCATCTTGCCGCCGGCGCCGAGGACCAGCAGGTCGCCCTCCAGCCCGGCGAGGTCGGCGATCAGTGCGGGGGAGGGGGTGGCGAGCCGCTCTTCGAGCGCGGCCTCATCGGTGAACATTCGTAGCTATCCCTTGATTCCGGACGCGGTGACGCCCTCGGTGAAGTAGCGCTGGCCCACCAGGTACGCGGCGAAGATGGGCACGAACGCGATGACGGAGCCGGAGAGCACCACATTCAGCGGCACGTTCTGCTGCTGGAGCGAGGCGATTCCGACGGTGAGGGTGCGCATGTCGGTGGACTGGCCGATGACCAGCGGCCACAGGAAGTCGTTCCAGTGCCACAGGAAGACGAACACCCCGAGCGTGGCGAGGATCGGCTTCAGCAGCGGCAGCACGATCCGGTAGAAGATCTGCCACTCGCTGCACCCGTCGAGCCGGGCCGCCTCGAACAGCTCGTCGGGCAGCCCCTGGATGAACTGCCGCATCAGGAACACCGCCTGGGCGTTGGCCAGGGTCGGCACGATCAGGCCCCAGTAGGTGTCGACGCCGCCCATCTTCGCGATCATCGCGAAGGTCGGGATCATCGTGACGTGGTACGGGACCATCACCATCGACAGGAACGACCAGAACATCGCCTCCCGGCCGGGGAAGCGCTTCTTGGCGAACGCGTAACCGGCCAGCGAGGCCAGCAGCAGCACACCCACGACCGAGACGACCGAGTACATCAGGGTGTTGAACAGCCAGCGCGGTACGTCCTGGGCGTTCATGACGGTGTCGTACGCCTCGCCGGTGAGCGGCCACGGCAGCAGACTGCCGGGGAACTCGACCGCCGCGGACGGCTTCAGCGAGAGCACGACCATCGCGTAGAACGGGAAGATCGTCACGATCGCGGCGACGGTCAGCAGCACACCGCGGGCGATCCGCCCGGCCGGCGTGGCGCGCATGCCGTGCGGGACGGTGTCCTGCTCGGAGAGTTTGCGCAGCTTGCGCTCCGCGCGGCGGGCGGCCCGGTCGCCGCCCGCGGGTGCCTCGGGCGCGGGGGGCGCCTTCTCGGTTTCCACGGTGCTTGCGGTCATGGTCACTGGTCCTTCCCGATCACGAGCCGCTGGATCACGGCCACCACCACGGTCAGCACGAAGAGCGCGACGCCGATGGCGGCGGCGTAACCGAGGTCGAAGTACTTGAAGCCCGCGTCGTAGAGCTGGAAGACGAGCGTGTAACTCGCGTTGGCGGGGCCGCCGCCGGTCATCGTGTAGACGGCGTCGAAGACCTGGAAGGAGGCCGTCGTCTCGATCACGGCGAGGAAGAACAGGGCGGGCTTGAGCTGCGGCAGCACGATGTACCGGAACCGCTGCCAGGGTCCGGCGCCGTCGGTGAGGGCGGCCTCCTCCAGCTCCCGCGGGATGTCCTGCATCCGGGCCAGCAGGATGAGCATCCCGTAGCCGAACCGGGACCAGACGCCGACGATCGCCAGCGCGGGCAGCACCAGGACGTCGTCGGAGAGCCAGGAGCCCTCGGACATCCCGAACCAGCCCATCAGGGTGGACCACGGGCCGCCCGTCGAGAAGATCCAGACGAACACGGTGGCGGCCAGCACCAGCGAGGTGACGACCGGCAGGAAGAACACCGACCGGAAGAACTTCGCGCCGCGGAACGCCCGGCGGGTGATCAGCGCCAGCGAGACGGAGGCGATCAGGGTGCCGGGAACGGCCAGCACGGTGTAGAGGACGGTGACCTTGAGCGCCTGCCAGAACAGGGGGTCGTCCCAGAGGCGGGTGAAGTTGTCGAGCCCGATGAAGCTGCCGCCGCCGGTGAGCGAGTAGTCCGTGAAGCTCATCAGCACACCGGCGATACCGGGGCCGAACCGGAAGGCGAGGAAGAGCAGGAAGCACGGGAGGACGAAGAGCAGGCCGATCCGGGCCTCGCGGCGCGCCTGCGGCCCGCTGCGACGGCCCCGGCGGGTTGGTTCCGCGACGACTGCCACGGGGATCTCCTTGCGGTACGGGAACATTGCTGGGGTGGTACGGCCCGGCGCGATGCCGGGAAGGGGCGGGGTCCGGAAGGTGCCCGGACCCCGCCGGGACTGCGGGACGGCCCTAGCGGCCGAGCATCGCCTGGGCGGCCTTGGCCGAGTCGTCGAGCGCCTGCTGCGGGCTCTTCTTGCCCAGCAGCGCCGCCTGGATCTCCGGCGCCAGCACGCCCATGACCTCGCGGGACTTGTCCTCCAGCGGGCCCACCGTCATCGTCGGCAGCGTCGCGCCGACGGCCTTCTGGAGCGCGTCACCGGGGTAGAGGTCGCCGCCGGACTCACGGGCCGGGAAGTAGCCCGCGCCCTTCTGGAGGCCGGCCGCGTTCTTCGACTCGGCGACGAAGTTCAGCCAGTCGCCGGTGTTCTTCTTGTCGGCTCCCTTGAGCATCGACAGGGCGCCGACGGTGCCGTAGCCGACGGACGCGGTCTCCTTGAGCGGGGGCTGGACGACGATGTTCTCCTTGCCCCAGAACGGCTCGACGTCGGCCGGGGTGTTCTGCCACGTGCAGGCGACCTTGCCCTTGGCGACCGGCGTCTGCTCCAGCTTCGGCGTGGTGGTCACCAGGTCCTTGTCGCTGTAGCCGCCCTCGACGAGCTTCTTCAGGTACGTCAGCGCCTTGACCCCGGCGGGGTCGTTGAAGGTGACCTTCTTGCCGTCCTCGGAGAAGACGTCGCCGCCCGCCTGCCACAGCAGCGGGTAGAAGGTCATGTTCAGCGTCTGCTGGGTGTCCCCGCTGTAGCTGGTGGCGTAGAAGCCCTTGTCCTTGAGCTTGGGGGCCAGGGCCTCCAGCTCCGCCCAGGTCGTCGGGTACGAGGTCTCACCGATGGCGGAGAACACCCGCTTGTCGCAGATCAGCGGGTTGGCGCTGGTCAGGACCGGGGTGCCGAGCGCCTTGCCGTCGTACGTCACGGACTTGAGGGCGAAGTCGGTGTAGTCCGCCTTGGCGTCGGCCGGCATGTAGTCGTCGGCCGGGACTATGTTCTTGGCGTACTTGGGCAGCTGGTCCGGGATGAGGTACACGGCGTCCGGGCCCTTGCCCGAGGCGATCGCGGTGGCCAGCGCGGTGTCACGGTTGGCCCACGGGAAGGTCTCCACCTTCACCTTGACACCGGAGTGCTCCTTCTCGAACGCCTTGACCAGACCGTCCCAGTAGGCCTTGTTCTTGGCCTCGTCGAAGATGACGGGGTAGGTCCACATGGTGACGGTGTTGCCGTCGCTGTCGCTGGAACACCCGGCCAGCACGCCGGTGGCCAGCGCGGTGGCGAGGACCGGGGCGGCGAGGGAACGGACTCTGGAACGGCGCTTCGGTGCACGGGACATGAGGGGGTCCTCCGAGGACGTGAGGGTGATTCCGGGACGAGGGTGAGTCATGCGACGGGCACCTGCTGGACGGTGCCGGTATGGCGGGCGCGTTCGGCGGCGAACGCCGCCAGATGGCTGCCGAGAGAGGTGGCGGGGCCGGAGCGGACCGCCCCGGCGTCCCCGGTGGCGACGGCGGTGACGAACGCATCCACGAGTGCGGCGTCCCCGCCGCCGTGCCCGTCGGCGGCGTTCGAACCGGACGCGCCGAGTTCCCGGACGGTCGTCTCGCCCGTCCGGAAGTCCTGCACGGTGACCCGTTCACCGTCACCGCGCAGCCAGCCGTGCGAGCCGAAGATCCGCGTCTGGCGGTGCGTCTGCTCGGTGAACGCCACCATCTGGAAGGTGGCGGTCACCCCGTCGGTCAGCTGCATGGCGATGACCTGGTGGTCGACCACGTCGTTGTCGCTGCGGTAGGCGCACACGCCGTACGGGCCCTCCCGCAGCGCCTGCACCAGACCGGCCTCGTCCGTCGCCTCGGTGACATGGGTGACCGGCCAGACCGCGCCCTTGTCGCGCAGCGTGGGCATGTACAGCTTCAGCGCGCTGTAGGGGCAGTCGGACTCCACCGCGCAGTCCAGACAGCGGTCGGCGGAGCCGGCCGGGGCGTTCTCCGGCCGGAAGTGCTTCAGCCCGCCGAAGCCGGTGACCTGCTCGATCCGGCCGCCCATCACATAGGTGATCCAGTCCAGGTCGTGGCAGGACTTGGCGAGCAGCATCGGGGACGAGTCCTTCTCGCTGCGCCACGGGCCGCGCACATAGCTGTGGGCGTAGTGCCACCAGCCGACCGGCTCCAGATGGTCGAGCGAGACCAGCTGGCCCAGGACGCCGGAGTCCACCACGCTCTTCACCAGGTCGGTGTAGGGCGTGTACCGCATGACGTGGCAGACGGCGAAGAGGACTCCGGCCCGCTCCACGCCCTCGACGATCCGCCGGGTCTCGTCCTCGGTCGGGGCGAGCGGCTTCTCGGCGAGGATCGCGTATCCGGCCTCGGCCAGGGCCAGGACGGGCTCCACATGGAAGCGGTCCTGGGTGGCGACGATGACGGCGTCGGCGATGCGGTTCTCGACGAGCGGCCGCCAGTCGTCGAACTCGACGGGGGCGCCGGCCGCGGCCCGCGCGGCCGGACGAGGGTCGGCGACGGCGACGAGCTCGGCGCGCTCCGGGTGGGCCTTGATCCACTCGGCGTACGTCAGACCGCGGTTTCCGGCGCCGACGAGGGCGACCCGTACGGGCCGGCCGGTGATCGGGGTGTGCGTGGACACGGGGATTGCCTCCTCGGACTCAGTGGGTCGGGTTGATCAGAAGCGCAGCGTGGCCGCGGTGTGGGCGACACGGTCGCCCTCGTCGGGCAGCGCGGTGCGTTCGGTGCCGTTCTCGACGCAGCCGGTGTGCAGCAGATGGCTGCCGGAGCCGGCGAAGGCCGCGGGCCGCAGCTCCAGGCGCCCGCCGGTGAAGGTGGACCCGGTCGCCCGGTAGCGGTTGGGTCCCTCGGTCACCAGCACATGGGCGGTGCCCGCGGGGGCGGTGGAGTCGAGTCCGGCCAGCTGCCAGTCGACGGTGCGGCCGGTGCCGGTACGGGACAGGAGCGCCGCGTCCTTGTTGGTGCCGTTGATCCGGGTGCCGTCGACCCGCAGCCGCTGGTCCTTCGCGGAGGTCAGCTTCAGCCCGGTGTCGCGCAGCTCGCCGCCGTGGACCGTGATGTCCGCGTGGGCGAGGGAGACGGGGGCGGTGTCCTTGGAGCCGGACAGCGTGCACTGGTCGAGGACGAGGGGCCCGGTGCCGTTGAACACCGCGCCGTCGACGCCCTTCAGCACGGTGCGCGCGATCGTGACCGGGGCGGAGACATTGGCCTGGGTGATCTCGGCACCCGCGGCGAAGGCGAACGAGGAGTCGGCGATCACATTGGGCCGGGTGGAGAGGTCGGAGGCCCGGGAGACGATCAGCGGACCGGTGGCGGTGCAGCCGCGCAGCTGCACCCCGTCCGCGTTGACCCAGAGCATGCCGGAGCCGGCGAGCGACTTCTTGCCGACGACGAGCACGTCCTCCAGGGTCAGGTCGGTGATCTTGACCCGGGCCACGAACCAGGAACAGGCGTGCCTGCGCACCGTGATCCGCTTGGCCCGACCACCCCACGCCGCCCCGGAGTTGGCGAACGTCATCAGACCGGAGTTGCCGGTGTAGACGAGGTCGTGCTCGAACTGGCCGTGCGTCACGAACGGGCCCTCGTCGTCACCGTCGCCGTGGCAGTTGGTGACGTAGCAGTAGGCGGAGGCCGTGAAGTCGTTGAGGTGACGGGCGTTGGAGGTGTGACAGTCCTCGACGTGCCCGTACAGGCAGTAGATCTGCTGCGTGAGATAGCCCGCGCCGCCGTAGGTGACGGACTTGGGGTTGGTGAGCGAGCACTGTTCGGTGCGGTAGTACGTGCACCAGCGGCGCATGACCACCGGCCAGAACGTGCCGATCGCCTCGATCCCGGAGACGTCGCAGCGCACCGCGTACTCGTACGCGACCGGGTGCGAGCCGGTCATCTCGTCCTCGCCCCAGCCCTCGAAGACCATGTTGCGCACATGGGCGCGGTCGACGGGCTCGATCCGGGTCCAGCTCAGGGTGCGGCCCGCGGCCAGGTCCCAGCCGATCTGGTAGTTGACCCGGATGTGGGTCCCGTCCACGATCCCGGTCACCTGGACGAGGCGCTGGATCTCCTTCTCGTACTTCCCCGCCAGCGCGTCGCTCTCCACCGCCCACCACTGGCCGACCGCGAACTTCCCCGAGTCGCCGACCTCGAAGAGGTCGGACAGGTCCGGCATCGGCGCACTCAGCTTGTGGGTGTGCGTGGTGTCGGTGGGGGTGCCGCGGAAGGAGAGGACGGCGCCGAAGGGGTTGTCGTGGGTGTTCTTCTCGATGCCTTCGGTGCGGATGGTGTGGC
>NZ_JBEOZE010000044.1:0-69514 GCF_040297465.1 Streptomyces sp. NPDC001787 | reverse complement strand
GTCGACCGCGACCCACGCCATCACCTTGGAGTGCACGAAGTGCCGGCGCGGCCCGCGCACCTCCCAGATGCCCTCGTCGGGCTCGAACCAGTGCTCCTCCAGATGACCGATGAGACGCAGCCACCACGCGGTCGAGGAACTGTTCAGATCCAGACCCGCCTGCCGCGCGAGGTGAAGGAACTCGGCCACCTCCCCGTAGACATCGAGCTGGAGCTGGTTGGCCGCGCCGTTGCCGACCCGGACCGGGCCGGAGTTCTCGTAGCCGGGCAGCCAGTCCAGCTCCTTTTCGCTGAGTTCCCGCTCCCCGGCGATCCCGTACATGATCTGCAGGGCCGCCGGATTCCCAACTGTGCGCAGCAGCCAGCCAATCCACGCATGTGCTTCTTCACGGCAGCCGGTGCGCAGCAGCGAGGAGAGGGTGATCGCCGCGTCCCTGAGCCACGTATAGCGGTAGTCCCAGTTCCGGGACCCGCCGATTTCCTCCGGGAGCGACGTGGTGGGCGCGGCGACGATCCCGCCGGTCGGGGCGTAGGTGAGGGCCTTGAGGGTGATCAGTGAGCGGACCACGGCTTCGCGGTAGGGCCCGTGGTACGTGCACTGTTCGACCCAGTCGCGCCAGAACAGCTCGGTCGCCTCCAGGGACCCCTCGGGGTCCGGAAGCGCGGGCGGCTGGTGGTGCGAGGGCTGCCAGCTGATCGTGAACGTGATCCGGTCCCCGGGTGCCACGGTGAAGTCGGAGTACGTCGTCAGGTTCTTGCCGTACGTATCGGCCTCGGTGTCCAGCCAGACCGAATCCGGGCCCGCCACCGCGACGGTACGGGAGTCGACCTTGTGGACCCAGGGGGTCACCCGGCCGTAGCTGAACCGCATGCGCAGCTCCGAGCGCATCGGCACCCGGCCGCTGACGCCCTCCACGATCCGGATGAGCTGCGGTGCGCCGTCACGCGGCGGCATGAAATCGGTCACGCGTACGGTGCCGCGCGGGGTGTCCCACTCCGATTCCACGATGAGGGATTCGCCGCGGTAGCGGCGCCGGTCCGCGGATGGCGGCTCGGCTCCCTCCGCCCGCGCAGGTCCCAGACGCCAGAAGCCGTGCTCCTCGGTGCCCAGCAGTCCTGCGAAGACGGCGTGCGAATCGAAGCGGGGTAGGCACAGCCAGTCCGCTGTGCCGTCCCGGCAGACCAGGGCGGCGGTCTGCATGTCTCCGATGAGTGCGTAATCCTCGATGCGGCGGCTCATGGTGTCCTGATTCGTCGTGGGCGTGGGGTGTTGGTCTGTGTCAGCCGGACTGGCACACGGTGCGGGGACGGGGAGCGGGTTGTGGCTCAACGCTGTCCCCGGTCTGCGTCCGGTGCGGGGGGCAGGGCGTCCAGGGACCGCAGATCCGCGACCCGGTTCGGGGGGAGCCGGCCGTCCTGGTGCGTGCGTCGGGCGTTGCGCAGCCAGGTCCTGACGCTGATCTCGTGTGGGTGCGCGGTGCGCAGTGCGGCGGGTACCTTGACGTGGCCGTGCTCGGTGTGGAAGGCCCGCAGGGCGGCGAGGGCCTGCTGATAGCGGTGCTCCTCGGCGTTGCGGATGAACCCGATCCGGTCCAGGTCGGCCACGACCTCTGGGGGTGTGCCCGGGATCCGCTGGCGGACGTTGGACACCTGTACCCCGAGACGGCGGGGGTTCTTGCCGTCGGTCACCCAGGTTCGGGGGATGTCCAGATGGCCGAAGCGTGCCTTGAAGGCGTGCAGGTCCGCGAGGAACTGCATCCAGAAGGGGTCCATTTCCCACACCATGCCGATGGCATCCAGCCGGGTGACGGTCCCGGAGTCCAGACGGCCTGCGCGCCGCTTCAGACGCAGTGCCTTCACCCTGGTCCCGATCAGGGTGCCGGTCGGGACGAGGAGGTCGGGGCGCAGGACCCCGGCGCGCTGGTTGCGCCGCTCGCGGACGATGCGCGCGCCGAGCGGGTATCCGGACGGGGTGACGCAGCGGTCCGGAATGTTCAGGTCCCCGTGCTTGTCCCGGTACCAGGAACAGGCGCCGAGGAACTCCTCCCACGAGTCGGTCAGCGACCGTACGGCCTGCACGGTGACGGCGTCCGCGAAGCCGGGAGGGACGGGGACACCGGACAGGCTGAGCCAGTCGGGGAGTTGGCCGCTGCCCGCGTACTGCTGGGCTCCCATGTCGTAGCGGTGCCTGCGGAGCCTGCCGGCGAAGTCCTCGTCGTGGGACGCGAGCGCGGCCACGACCTGCCATACCCCGTCGAACGCCGACGAGGCCAGTGCCGCCTGCGGGTCCTCGCCGGACGCGAGATGGACGGGGATCAGGATCGAGGCGACCTTGTCCGTGCGGCCTCCCAGCCGCAGCGCCCGGCCCACGGCCTGGACGATGTCGATCGCCGAGCTCCGCGGGGTCATGAACGCCACGCCGTCGACCGCGGGAATGTCGAGGCCTTCGCCCAGCATGCGCGCGTTGGCGACGACGGCGAGTGAGTCCCCGTCGTCCCTCAGCAGGCTGTGGGCGGCGTGCCACTGGGCCGGGGTCTGTTTGGCCTGCACCCAGTCGGCGCGCACCGGGTACGGGGCGCCGTCCAGCAGGGCCGCGGCGTCGGGGAGGGTCGTGGCGAACCACCGGGCGTCGGCCACCCGGGTGTGGAACGTGATGATTTTCCGGAGGCCGCGGTCGCGGGCCGTCCGTAGCAGGGCGAGCTGTGAGGCCAGCATCGTGGGCGACACGGCCCGCGGGCCGGCGTCCAGGAAGGGCCCGGCTCCGGGGCGGCGTGCGGTGGCTGTGTGGACGTCGTCGTCCGTGATGACGGAGACGACGGCCTCGTACGGTGCGAGAAGGCCCAGGCGTCTGGCCTCGCCGAAACTCATACGGTACGCCTGCGGGCCGAACACCGATGTGTCGTCCATGCTGATCGTTCGCGTGCTGCCGTGGAGGACCTTGGGGGTGGCCGTCAGGTAGAGGCGCGCGACCCCGGGGATCCGGCTGTCGTCGTGGACGATGGCCCAGGACTTGTTCTCCGCCCCGGTGGTGCGGTGCGCTTCGTCGACCGCGATGAACTGGGCGGGTGGCAGACCGAGTTCATGGGCGCGTGCCACGACGGGCAGGCTGTGGTAGGTCGACAGGATGGTGATGCGCGGCGACTCGCGGTGGATGTCTGCCAGGTGCTGGGCGTCGGTCGTGACGTGCACGCGGTCGCCGAACAGCCGGCGGTGGTCGTCCAGCAGCCGCCGGTCGGAGCACACCGCCACGACGGTTCCCAGAGCCTGTGGCCCGAGGTAGGACTCCCACTCGCGCAGCGTCTGGTCCAGCAGGCGCACGTACGGGGCGGTGAACAGCACCGACCCCTCCGGGCCGGATGTCCGGCGCAGGACGTCCGCCGCGACCCGCGTCTTCCCCGTGCCGCAGGGCAGTACCACGCTTCCCCGCCCGCCGAGTGCGAGCGCCTCCGCGGCGGCATCGGAAGCCGCCTGCTGGTGCGGCCACAGAACAGAACTATCGGACACGGGCGCTCCTTTCGGACTGGACCGGGACCGGCCGGGCGACTACGTAGAAGGCTGAACCGTGGGACCCGTCGGGCCGGTGGGAAACCACACCGGCCTCGTCGAGCTGCTGCAGAGCGCGATGGACATCACCGGACGTCTCGTGGAGGCGGAGGGCGATGACGCCCGCCGGCACGGCATAGCCCGGTCTGTAGTTCCGGCTCTCCAGGTACCGGCGCACTGCCCGTACGAGATCATCGGACGGGCCCGCGCCGGGCGCGGTGGCAGCGGGCTGGGCTATCGGCGTGCTCAACAGGATCCTTCCGTTGGGTGTGTGGTGCGCACGGGGAGGGTCGGGGCGGGTGCGCCCGGTGCGGTCACCGGCGCAGGGACGAGCCCTGCCGGGCGGGGGTGGCGAGTGCGTTGGCGAGATCGGTGAGCGCGATCGCCAGGACCGTGAACCGGTACAGACGTTCGTGCAGTGGTACGTCGACGGTGGGCAGGTCCCGGCAGGCCGTGGCACGGGCGGCGGCCTCGCGCAGGCGGGAATCCTGGTGCGGGGATTGCTGGTCTGCCCGGTCGTAGGCCTTGCGGGCGACGCGTGCCAGGACGTCGTGTTGCAGGGTCTCCTGCCGGGTCATGTCCCGTGCGGGCAGGCAGGCGCCGTATCTCCACCGTTGGAGGGCGGCATCCCGGGTGGCCTGGATGTCCGGCCTGCTGAAGGGTGCGCTCAGCCGCTGCCGCGCCGGGTCCTCGCGGGCGGTCGCCAGCAGCCGCTGAGGCCATTGCTCGGCGGGAAGGCCGCCCGGCGGCTGCGCGACGCGGGGAAGGGTGCGGTCGGTGAAGTGCAGGATGCCCTGGTCGGCGAGCAGGCCCAGAGCTCGGTTCACATCGGCCGGTGTGGTGAGGAGGATCCGTGCGAGTTCATCTCGCAAGGGCGTACGCGTGCCGGGTGGGTAGGCGCCCTGGCCGATCATGGCGCCGAGCAGCTGTGCGGCGCGGTGGGCGGTATATCCGTCCGGGCGGTCGTCCGGGACGTACCAGCGTTCTTTGACCGCGTCGATGGCGTCCGTTCCGGCCAGATGGTCCAGGGCCAGGCGCAGGTCGGAGGCGGCGTGGTCCGTGCAGCCGGTCAGGCTCGTGAGGGTGAGGCGGGTGCCCGGTGTATAGAGGCCGTCGGCGATCCGGGCGAGGATCTCGTCGGCGGCGTCCAGGTAGGTGGGCTGGGGCTGTGTGGCGGATGTCATGGGAATTTGTGGCTCTCGTAGGAGGGTGGGGACAGTCGCGGCGGCTGTGATCAGAGCGCCAGCACGTGCGGTCGCCCCCCGTGGGCGAGGACTTGGGTGCGGGTGGGGGTACCGGACATCACTGTGGCCGCCCGTGGGCGGGCTGAGCGGCCCAGGTGTGTTGCCGGGCAGCCTGTTCGAGCAGGGCGAGGGAGGACGGCGGATCGGTGGTGTGGAAGGCGTCGTCGATCCGGGCCGACCAGGTGCCGGGCCGGTGGTAGTCGACCCAGTCGGGACCCGGCCGGGCCAGGACGCGTCCGGTGGGGAGGGTCATCTCCACGAGGTGGCCGGGAGGCTGCGGAACCGGGTGGTCGGCCGGCACGATCCGGATCTCGGTGCCGCTGTCCACCAGGTGCAGCAGATGGTGCAGTTGCTCGGCCATGACGGCGGGTGTGCCGCTGCCGCGGTCGATCACGCGTGAGTCCAGGATGTAGACGGTGTCGGCGGGCGGGGGCAGCGGGGCGCCGGGGAGCTGGGTGGAGTGCTCGGCGACGGCCTGCGCGTAGTGGGGGGTCTGCACGGGAGGCGGGAGCAGCAGTGTCGACAGCCACCGCACGCTGCCGGCCTGGCGCGCACAGGCTGCGAGACGGTGTGCGTGGCCCGGTTCGTCGTCCCGGACCTCTGTGTCGTCTGCGGTGTGGAACGCCAGGAGGCGTTGCAGGGCCCATGCGTGTCCGAACCGGTAGAGGTCGGCCAGTGTCGCGATGGTGGCGGGGGCGACGCGGTGGGTGCCGTCCTCGATGGCGCGAACGGTGTCAGGGCTCACGCCGAGGAGAGCGGCCGGCTCCTCGCGGAGCATGAATCGTCGTCGGCGCGCGTCGCGCAGGATCGCGCCCAGGACCGTTGCGGCGTGGTGCGGCGTGCTGTCTGTCATGTCCGGCCCCCGGGCTTCCGGCAGGGGGAGGGGCAGGTCGGTGCGTGGGGAGCCGGGGTGGGGGTGATGGCGGTCGTCCCGTCGTGGGTGCGGGGCCGGGCGCGGCCGGCCGGGGCGGGCTCCCGGGAAGCGAGCCCAGTGAAGTGCAGGCCGCGCGGCCCGAGCACTTCGCCCTGCAGCCGGCCGACCTCGGCGAGGAGGTCGTTGAGCAGCTGCGCCGGGAGATGTGCGCCGTCCTTGGCGGACTCGGTGATCACCTGTTCGAGGTGGCCGGTGGTTGCCTCGCTGCGCAGGATGACGGAGACGACTCCGACGGTGACCGCGGACACCAGCGTCTGGGCGTCGATGTCGCTGATGATCAGGATGCTGCGGGCCTCGCTGGTTCTTTTGATCCGGCGGAGGGTGACCAGCAGTTCCTCGTCGATGGTGGTGGCGAGCACGACCGCGATCTGTGGTGGTGGCGTGTCGGTGTCCGGTGTGAGACCGGTCAGCTGTACGGACGCGCACTGCCTCAGCTGGTCGGTTATCCCGGCCAGGGAGATCGGATCACTCCGGGCCTCGACGGCCACGCGGATGCGTTCAGTGGGTGAACCGGTAGTTCTCACCATGGCCTCCGGTGGGCCGGCTGGGATGTTCTCAGAGCGATGCCAAGGCCGGCCACAGCGACCGATGTGACTGCGAACGACCAGAGCCTGTGTTCGGGGTCTGCGGGTGAGGGCATGGCCGTGCAGGCCAGGACCCAGGCGGCGCAGGACTGGAGGCGTGTATCCAGGTGGTCCTGGTAACGGATCTGGTTGTGGGCGGACATGAGGAGACGTCGCAGGACCTCGCCCTGGCGCTCCTCCTGAACCGACATGGCTGCCGCAGGAAGAACATCGCCGTCCCGGTAACGCCTTACGGCGTTCTGCTGCGTTCTACGGATCACCGCCAGGCTGTGTTCCGCGCCCGTCTCGCGTGGCGGGGGCAGCCTGCCGAGCAGTTCGGCATCCGCCAACGGCCAGCAGCCGGCGGTGTGCGTGCTGCTCGCCAACGGGAGCACGGTGTATCGGTTCTGGGCAAGATGTACGAGGCTGCGGCCGGTGAGCAGGCCGAGGGCGTCGTGGACCGTGCCGGTGTCGACGAGGAGAAGATCGCGCAGTTTCGTGCGGGAGAGAACAGTTTCCGGCGGGTACGCGCCTGCGGTGATGACCCGTGCCAGAAGGTCAGCGGCCCGCTCGGTGAGGTGACCGGCCGGCCGGGTGTCCCGCGCGTACCAGAAGCCCGTGTCCGACCGGGCGACGATGTTCTCGGCCGAGAGATCCTCCAGGGCGAGCTTCACATCGGACCGGCTGCATCCTGCGTCACCGGCGAGCCGTTGAAGGACAAGCAGACGGCCGGGGAAGTAGGAGTAGGCCGTGATCCGCGCCCGGATGGCGGCAGCGATGGCGGGGATACCCGGCCAGGGCGGTTGGGTGTCCAACAGTGCGCCGAGCAGTGCGTGGCCGCGTGCGGCGAGGACGGGTAACGCTGCGGGGTCGCCGCACGCGGCGGCGGACTGGTCCTCCGCGACACCATGGAGCAGGGACGCCCACCGGGCGGTGTCGGCCGGTGACCCCGCGGCGTGGGTGAGCCGTTCGCGCGCCAGCGCGACTGCAGGGTCCAGTACGACCCCGAGCGTGGCGCAGCGGTCCTGCATCTCGGCGGGGGTGAGCAGTGTTTCCGGCGCGATGGTTGCCGCGGTTGCCATCCCGCGCCGGGCGGCCAGGAGTTGCTTCGGCGGGTAGCTTCCGGCCTCGGAGGGGGCGGTGTGGTCGGTGGTCATGAGGGCGTCGCATTCAGAGAGGTGCAGGTGTTCGGGGCGGATGAAGGCGGTGAGGCCACGAGTCATGGCCGGGCGGGCTTCAGCCCTGGCGTGGGACGGTTGCCGCGGCGATGACGGAGCCCAGGACCAGGAGGATGTACAGGACTCTCAGCATCAGGACTCACTCTGTGCCGCGGCGGCCCGCTGGTAGTGGTCGAGGGCGCATGCCAGGCGGCGGTCCGTGTCGGTCCCGGTCACGGTGGGCCCGGCAAGGCTGCGGGGCAGTTGGCGTGCCCCGGGCCGCAGGTAGTCGGGGGCGTGCCACCGGTCGATGAGGAGAGTCCCGCCGGGCAGGGCAAGCTCGGCCATCGCCCCCGGAGGGAAGAGACCGGGCAGGACACGGATGTCGACGCCCTGAGCCCTGAGGCGTTGCAGGTGGGCGATCTGCCGGGCCATGACCCCCGCGCTGTCGCTCGCGCGGGTGATGACGCTCTCGTCGAGCGCGTACATCGCCTCTGCCGGTCCGGGCAGGGGGTAGCCGGGCAGAGCGGCCGGCGGTTGGTGCATCGCCCGGGCGTACTCGGCGGTCTGGAGCTGCGGCTGCACCTCCCACGTGGTCACCATGTACAGCCGGGTCGCCTGGCGGCAGACCGCGGCGAGGCGCTGTCCGTGTCCGGGCAGGGTGTCGGACACGGGCCCAGGCAGCAACTCGGCCGTCCCCAACGGCCGTTCGCTGCCGGTGGGCAGCGGGGGAAGGACGGCCGCCATCTTCTGCAGAGCGGGGGCATCCTCCGGCGTCCGGTAGAGGAGGCACAGGCGGGTGATGTCGCGGGCGCCGATCGCACGGTGGCCCGTCTCGATCGCGAACAGCGTCTCCGTGAGCACGCCGAGCAGGGCGGCCGACTCCTCGGGCAGGACGAGGCGCCGCTCGCGGGCATCACGCAGGACCGCGCCCACGACCAGGGCGGCCGGATGAGGCTGGCGCTCTGTCATAGCCGGACTCCTCGGACGCTGCGTCGGGCCGTCTGTGAGAGCCCGCCGCGCACGGCGGCCAGTCCGGCGATCTGGTCCGGGTCTCCTTCGGCGAAGGTGGTGGTCATACGAGGTCCGGTTTCCGTGAGGGGAGGGAACAGCGGAGATGGGCTGCCTGCCCGGGTGCGGGAGATGCCCGCGTGGCGGCAGCGTGTCCTGGAGGGGATGGGCACCGGCCCGCGTGAGGGCGGGTGTCGATGTGCGAGCAGCAAGGCTCCGGCCACGAGCCGGATGGCGGACGGGGTCATCGGACAGCTCCTGTTCGGCGGCCGGGGTGGGGAATCGCGGGCAGTTCGTCGCCCGGCTGCAGCAGGCCGGTGCCGAAGGCCCACGCGATCAGGTAGCAGTCGCTCCACGCCGCCTCCTGCCTCAGGGCAAGAAGATGGGCGGTCACGGCGCGCACCGGCTGCCCGAGCTGTTCCCCGATGCGCCGTGCGAGGTCGGTGTCCTCGCAGTCCAGGCGCATGCTCATCCATACGGCGAGCTGTTCCCGGCTGAGCTGCGGGGGACGGGGAGGCATGCGCGGTGCGGGGAGCGCCTCGTGGACGTAGACCGCGTAGAGGAGAGCGCGCGGTGACGTCGAGGACACACCCAGCCCGGCCCGGCAATGGGCGAGTTGCTCCTCTACTTGTGCGGGGTCCATGTCCATGTGTTTGCCGAGCAGTTCGGGCGGGGTGCCTCCGGCCAGCCCGCACAGGATGCCGGTCTGGGTGCGGTTGGGCAGCCAGCGCGGGCGCAGGAGACGGGGCGCCGCCGCGGGCGGGTGCGCCCGTTCCCGGCCGGTGAGCACTCCGGCGGTGAACGCGGCACCGAGCAGCGAGCAGTCGGAGCGGCAGGTGGAGGCCCGCAGGTGGTCCAGGGCGGCCACGAGCGCGTCGACGGGCAGTGATTCAGCGGCGGCCATCCCGGCCAGCAGCCCGGGCATGCCCGAGGCGGGGACATTGAACCGTACGGCTCCCCAGGCGAGCCGCGTCACCGGATCATCCGTTGCCAGCGGGGGCAGGGGCCAGGGCGGCGGTGTCACCTGCCCGCTCGCGAGCGCCCGGAACAGCAGCGGGCGCACCCCCGACACGCCCGCCCGGTTCTTCGCGCGGTCGAGGATGTCCGTCGCGGCGAACTTCGGGATCCCGAGCGCGGCCGCGGCCTCGGTGACGGTGTCGCTGAGGAGCAGGCGGGTCAGCACGGCACACTCCTGCTCGGTGAGCTGCGCCGCGGCGGTCATGTCCGCCTCCCGGACGACAGCAGATTCGTGCCCGCCGCCGCTACCGGCGCGAGGTCGGACAGGGAGAGCGCGTGGTCCCCGCCGACCGCGTACAGCAGCTCCCGCGCGTCCCAGAACCGGGCCGCCGGGGCGACGGCCCAGTACCGCCCGTCCCTCCTGCCCCCGGCCGGCGGGAGCCGGTAGACGTACCCGCCACGGACGAGACGGGCACCGGTGCCCTTCCACCGGCCCTGCACCGCGTCGGGCCGCAGGAACAGCACCGCGCACTGCCCCTGGACGTCCCCCAGGACGGGCCCCCACCGCTCTTCGGGCACGCTGCGCAGGACCGTGCGGCAGACGCCCGGGACGAGGTGCACGGCCTGGGCGTGCTTGTTGGTGACGCATGTCCCCGAGGAGTCGGTGAGGTGGTGCAGCCCGTCCCGGACCGGGTCAGCGGCGGGGTGCGGCAACAGCCCCAGCGGGTCGTCGGCGCCGGTGGCTGCCGCCGGGAAGTTTGTCGCGGTACGGATCGGGTCCTGCCACCGCGGGGCCGCCTTCCGCGCCGGGGGGAGGGCCGGCCGGGGCGGGGCCGGAAGGTAGCCGTAGCCGAATCCACGATGGACGGCCTCGGCCCAGTTGGGCGACAGGCATCCTCGCAGTTTCCTCAGCAGCAGGTCGACGGCTTCGGCAGGGAGCCCCACCTCATCAGCGATGTGCGGGACCAGTTCATGGTCCTCGACGTCGGCACCCAGAAGCCGCCACACGTCCACCAGGTGCGGCTCATCCTTCGGCCTTGCCCGCGACCGGACCGGCACCACCGGCACCGCGCGTACCTTCTGCGTGTACGCGGCACACAGCAGAGAGCGCACGGACGTGGACCGCACGCCCAGTTTCCGCCGCAGACGCACGATGTGCCGGCCCACGGACGCTTCGGTGGCCTGGAGTTCCACTGCCACGCCGCGGCGGGTCATCCCCTTCGCGAGCAGCTCCAGTACCAGCTCCTCACGGGAAGTCAGCCGCACCGGGTCGGGGGGCCGTCCGCCGCCGCGGGCGGCGGGAGGGCCGGCAGCGGGCCGGACGTGCCCGATCACCGGGCCTCCCCCGCAGTGGTGACGGCATGGCCCGGCCCGGAGAAGGGACAGACCCTGTCCAGCGCGTCCGGGCCGCTGCGCAGCTCGGCGACCTCGTCCGGATCGGCGACCCGGTAGGCGAGGATCTGCCGTACGAGGCTGTGTGCCACGGCGCAGTCCCAGGCCGCGCGCGCGGACTCGTCCGCGTCGTCGGCCGGCAGGGGCAGGAACCGCGGTCCCAGTCCCCGGCTGCTCAGCGCGGGCGGCGGGTTCACTGTCGCCATCACCCCCACGACCGGGGCCTCGCTCACCCACAGCAGCTGCCGGCCGTGCTTGAGCACGGGACAGCGCGGAATGTGGTCGTGCACGCAGTCGGCACAGACCGGCGGGCTCTCCGTAAGCAGACCGGACGGGATGACCGGCCTGCCGCCCTGAGTGACGGGCAGGACCCACAGCCACGCGTCCGATTCCGGATCCGTCGTCGACGGCCTGCCGCAGCCCTGGCACAGCAGACCGCTCATGCACGCGAACTGACGATGGGGGCTGATGTCCGCCGCTCTCACCGGCCCCGTGGCGGTGCCGACGGTGCGCAGCACCAGGACACCCTGGCCACTCACGTCGTCGAGCCAGACATCCGGGCGGCCACTCACGTTGTCGGGCCGGCCATCCGGGTAGGCGATCCACCCGTCACGCAGGGCGAACGGCCCCGTGTAGAGGGATTCGTCCCCGTGCAGGGCGATGTGGGGCACGTGAGGGTCTTCGGTGCGGGGTGCGGGCAGCCCGTCCGGGGAAGGCACCGCCGTCGGCGGCTGGTATGGCTGGACCACGTTCATTCCGTTCGTGTCATGACGTCGCTGTCGATGCTGCGGATCCGTGTCCGGGCGGATGCCGTGCTCTCTCCGCCGCGGTGTGTGCCGCCCGGGCCAGCAGCGCGTAGGAGTCGGGACCCGACTCGGCCTTCTCGACGGCCTGCGTCAGGAGTTCGCCCTGCCGGGATTCGCCGTGCAGCCCACTGGTGTAGGACACGCCCCAGTCCTCATGGACGTACAGGCGCCTTCCGCTGGGCAGGAGCCGCTCGCTGAGACTGTTGCTGCACTTCCAGGCCGCGAAATCGGCGTCGGGAGCAAGGACGCGCAGATCGGCCCGGTGCTCATCGACGGCCCGCATCAGCGCCCGGAGCTGCTCGGCGAACACGGCGTGCCCGCCGTGGGGCCGACGAAGAATCGTGTAGTCGAGCACGACGGTGCCCATCGGCACGCCGGCGGAGTCCGGGCGCGGGATGGTGGGTGCGGGCTCCTCGGCGAGGCGCCACTCCCGCAGGGGCCGCACGGCCTGTGCGTAGCGCGGTGTGCACAGCGGCGGCGGAGGGAGCCGGAAGTGGAACGACCGTCCCGGAATCGTCTGGTGCTCCACCGCCGCGAGCCGGTCGTACCATCCGGGAAGATCGTCGAGCGCCGTGGGGTCCTGCGCCGCGACGAGAGCCTTCGCCGCCTCGAACACGGGCGAACCGCCCGCGGGCACCTGGTACTGCTCGCGGAGCATCCGTTCGGTCTTCGCCCAGTTCGGCAGGACCGTGCCGCGCTCGATCCACCTCAGGACGGGCACGGACATGCCGTACCGGCCGGACACGTCCTGCAGACACAGCCCGGCCCTCTCGCGCAGGCATCGCAGGTACAGGCCGAGGACGTCCTGCCCCGGCCACGGTACGGCCGCACCGGTGCCCGGCCATGGGCCGGTCATGCCGCGCTCCCGCCGGAGTGCCGCAGCAGGAACCCGGTGCGGGCCTCGGCCAGCCGGCCGTGGCTTTCGACCGGCTTGAGCGCCACTGTCCCCATGGCCTGCAGCTGGGCCGCCAGCCTCGCACCGTCCAGGGTGTCCGAGGAGTGGTAGGTCACCGCAGACGTGTCCTCCACCCCGTACACCACGCCCTGGAGCGCCATGATCTCGTGCACCACACCCGGGATCTGTCCCGCAGCAGTGCGCGGGACGATGCGGATGTCGGCCCAGCCGTCCTCGACGAGATCCCACAGATGGGAGAACTGGCGGGCAATCACGTCGGGCCGGCCATGGGGGTCGTGCGTCAGTACGTCCTCGCCCAGGAACGTCACCGGCACGGTGCGCCGCTCCCGGCGCGCTCTCTCCCACGCCTTCCTCCACGGGGCAGCGATGTACCGGCCGCCCCCGGACGCGGCGTCCAGGGCGACCAGCTCGTCCGTGCGGAGCGGCAGAGGGAGGCTGCGGGGGTGCGAACTGCGGGAGAGGGCACCGCATTCCAGGGCGGACAGCCGGCCCCCCTGCCCGGCCGCACTGTCAACGGCACGGCCCGGGGAGAACAGCAGCTCCCGGCGCTCCTCGTCCGTGACGGCCGGAGCCCTGTAACTCGCAAGAAGCTCGGAGAGCACGCCGAAGGCGGCCCCCACGGAAGGCTTACCTGCCTCCAGGGCCTCGACATCGGCCGGCCGGCACCCGGCGAGCCGCGCCGCGTCCTGAACGGTCCGGCCGAGCAGGACCCGCAGTTCGTGCAGATGCACCCCGACGATCAGGGCCCCGGGGGCCGCACCCGATGTGCGGCGAAGGGAGTCGCTCAGCAGGAGCTGGGCCGAGTCGAAGGGCCGGCCGGGCAGCCGCTCGGAGCCGAGGCCGCCCGTATGCCCGGCCGTCGGCGCGGCAGGGCCGGAGGAGCCGGCGAAGACACGGCCGGCGGCCTGGGGCGTGGTCCCGGCGGTGGGCACGCGCGGCGCGGGTGCCTGACCCGCCTTCGGTAAGGGATTGCGCATTTCTATCCATTTCGGGTGCGCTGTGCGCAGATTGAAGTGAGGAGCGCTGCGGAAGTCCTGGTGCGCCCGGCCCGTGGGCGCGTCGGCGTGGCGACCGGCCGGGTCAGCGGCGGGAGGGCATCTCCGCCGCCGTTGCGGGGCGGGCGCCGCGGCACATCGCGTGGATGTCGTCCGGGGCGGGGGAGGGCTGAGTGCTCACGTGCCCGTCCTCAGCTGTGCCGGTCCCGTAGCGGCGGCCTCTTGTTTGACGGCAATACCGGCCAATGCGCCGGAGTGCCATTCCGGATGGCGGATGTAGGCCCCTTGCTCGTGCCACCGACCGGTGGCTGACAGCCCCTGCCCCTGCTGGACGAAGTCGCCGAACAGATACGAGATCTCGTCATGGGAACGGGCGCGAATGCGCAAACCGTGGCTGCCGTAGGCGCCCTCAACGCCGGCCATCGTGGCGCGGTCGTGCCAGAAATCGGTGAGGTGAGTGATGGACAGAGTGCTGCGGGCCGGCATCCACTCGCGGAGGATGGCCATCGCCCGGTACACAGCCGGGTCATCCGGGCACCACGGCAGCACGTCGTGCGCGAGCACCGCGACCGGCGCGCTCAAGTCGAACGCCCCGCGCACGGCCTCGCAGGTCAGGAGTTGGTCCATAGCCGTGAGATCGGCATGGACGACGGTGACCCCGTCTTCGTCCAGCTCCGTTCTCGCGTGCCCGTACACCCCGGGATCACTGTCCACGTAGACAACCGGATCGCCGGTCTGAGCCGTCTTGGTGATCTCGTGCAGGTAGACCCGCCCGGGGTAGCCGCAGCCCAGGTCGAGGACCTGACGCACCCCACGAGCGAGGGACCACCTGAGCGACCGGTGAGCGAAATCAAGGTTGATCAGAGCAGCCTTCTTGATCCACTCCGCCCTCTGGCAGACGGCGTAGGCGGCCCTGCGGTCGGCTTCGTAGAATTCGGAGCCGCCGAGCATGTACTCAGTCATACGGGCCGATGTGGCGGTGCGGTAAAAGTCACTGCTGGACCCGTCTCGGCGTCCCAGGATGCTCACGGAGGTCACGCGGCGGCCCCCTTCGCGGTCAGGCGGGCCGCGCCGCGGCCGGGAGACTCGGAGGCGGGGCAGGCGGGTTGGTGATGGCACATGCTGATCCCTCGTGCGGCAGGACAAGTTGCGGTGGGCAGGGTGAGGACGGTGATCCCGTCAGGCGGGTCGGCTCCGGTAGGGCGGCGGATGCCTGAGCTGGCCGAGATGGAGGTCCTGCCGGGGCCGGGGCAGTGCCTCCGGCCGTCCCCAACTCACCCGGAACGGGCCGCCCGCGCGCTCGGGAGGCGTGACGCGGAGCGGGGTGTAGCCCTCACGGCAGGAGAGGAACCGTGCGGCGGCAGCGGCTTCGGCCTCGGTGTCCACGTCGAGGTACCGGCCGGGGTGGAACCGCCGGGCCGGCAGCGCCAGCCCGTGGCCGCTGGCCAGCGGCACGATCACGTGGCCCCCGAACTCCGGCTCGGCCGGCCGCTGGGCGCGCATCCGCGCCACGTCGGAGGCGAACGCGGTGGAGCCGAGCACCTGGCGCTCCCAGGCCCGGCGGACCAGGGCGGGAAGCGTCGCGGCACCCAGTGCCGCCTGGGCCTTCCGCGAGAGATAGGCGGCCTGGGACGGGGTCAGCCCGCCTTCCTGGGCGATCTTCCCCCTCGTGCCGTCCGCGGCGACCATCCGGACCACATAGTCCTGCTCGGCCTTCAGCACGATGGGCTGGAGGGGATCGGGGGCCGGCAGGGCGCCGAGGGTGTAGGCACGGTCGACGAGCTGCGGCCGGGTCGCGGCCTCCAGCCCGAGGTACGCAATGATGCGGTGGACCCGGTACTGGACATGCTGGGTGCTGGCCAGCCCGAGCAGGTCGGCGGTCTCCTGGGCCCCGTGGCCCTCGGCGAGCAGCGCGAGGACGCGCCGCTCCAGGTCCGGCAGGAGCGTCCGGGACGATGCGGTGCGCGACGCGCTCACGAAGCCCTCTCCATGGTGGTGACGACCGCATGGCCGCTGGCACGGATTTCCACCAGTCCTCGCGCGGCCAGGTCCGCGAGCGCCAGGTCGACGTGCCCCTCGGGCACCCGGAGTTCCTTCGCCAGCGCGGGCCGGCGGATACGGGTGCCCGGAGTCAGCTCGTCACGGCGGATCCGCCGTTCGATTCCGGCGGCCACCGAGACGACGGACGGGCAGGGCGGCAGTGTCTGCAGGAGTGCCACCAGCATGTCCTTGGCCTGGCCCACCAGCACGCACATATGGGTGTAGTCAGGGTTGACGGAGCGTTCGGGCGGCGTCAGAGCCGTGATCCATGCCACCCAGCGCGCCCGGTCCGCACCGGAGTCGGTGAGGTCATGCCGGGAACGTGCCAGGTTGAGCCACGGCCCGCTCGTCGCGTAGACGGCGTTGCAGATTCTCTCGATGGCCATCGGTACCCGTGCACGCCGGAGGGGCAGCCTCTGGAGCACGCCGAGGTCCTGCTTCAGCAACGCCTCTGTCTGCGCGACATCCGGATCCGGGGCCGCCGGCCTGCGGATCGGAAAGGGGAGAAGGGACACGGTCACTCCGAGGGTGAGGGGCGGTGGGCGAGGAAGCCGGCGTCCGTGTCCGGGCGCCGTCGGCGCGCGTCCTCCCGGACCGCACCGGATGTGTCCCGCTGCGCGGGCAGGTGGGTGAGGTGTGCGAGACGGCGCGACCACTGAGGGCCCCCGGTGCCCAGCGCCGCCTGCGCCAGGCGCAGGACCTGGATGTCACCGGTTCCGGCGGGCGGGTACAGGCACAGGGCGTCGCGCATGAAACGTCCCAGCGGGTGGTCCTGCTCCAGGCAGGCCGCACCGTGGATCTCCATGGCCGTCCGGGCGGCGTCGATGGCGGAGGAGACGTTGACGAGCTTGGAGTTCATCAGCATGCCGTCGTCGCCCCGGCCCTCGTCCAGCAGACGTACCGCGTCGTGGGCGAGGAGCTCGGCCGTCAGGAGTCCGGCGTGCATGAGCCCGATCTTGTCCCGGACAGTGGCCAGGCTGGAGAGCGGCCGGCCGTAGCGCTGACGTTCGGCGGCGAACCGGACGGTCGTGGACACGATTTCCCGGTGCAGCCCGAGCGCGACCGCGGCCAGGTTGGGCCGCCCGTACAGGATGCTGGAGGACTGGGCGATGTCATGGCCGTCGCCTTCTTCGCCGATGCGGTTGGCCTCCGGTATCCGGCAGTTGTCGAGGGTGATCTCGCCGAAGCTGAAGCCGTGCAGGCCGAACGCCGGGCGGTGCGGGGTGAGGGTGAGGCCGGGCCGGTCGGCTTCGACGAGGAAGGCCGTCAGGCCGCGGTCGCCTTCTCCCGTCCGGACGACGACGCCGTGGACCCCGGCCACGTGGCTGTTGCCGACATAGACCTTGCGGCCGTCGAGGACGTATCCGGACCGTCCGTACCGCCGGCCGGTGGAGGCGATGGCGAGGATGTGGCTGCCGGCGCCTTGTTCGGTCACCGCGATGGTGGGCAGGCAGGACCCGGCAGCGACCTGCGGCAGCCAGGTCTCCTTCTGACGGGCGCTGCCGAAATGGATGATCTTCGCGGCGCCGAGCATGGATGCCTGCAGAGCGGCGCCCATCGCTCCGCTGACCCGTGAGATCTCGGAGATGATGACGGTCTTGGCGAGGTGCCCGGCACCCATGCCGCCGTACTCGGGGGAGATCGTGGCACCGAGCCACCCCTGCCGGGCGAGGAGCCCGGTGAGGTCACGCTCCACGGACGCGGCACTCTCCATTGCCGTGACGCGAGGGGCGACCTCAAGGGCCGCGAATGCGCGGACGGTGTCCCGCAGGAGCTCGTGCTCCGGCGTCAAGTGTGTGCTGGACATTCTTTCCCCTTTCCTCATGGCGGTCACAGACGGTCGGCGGCTCTCGCGGCCGCTCAGGGCGACAGACGGGGCCGCCGGAGAATGCTGTTCATCAGCGCGTCGCGGTGGGCCGTGATGAGGGCGTACAGGGCATCGCCCTCGGAGCGGTCGCGGGGTTCCGGAGAGATGAAGCACACCGTGCCCAGCGTCGTTCCGCTTTCGGGGTCGAGGAGCGGGGCGCCCACGTAGGTACGGATTCCGAGCTTGTCGACGACCGGATTGCTCGCGAAGTGGGCCGAGGCCATCACATCCGGCAGCGTCAGCGGCATGGTGCGATGGAGAACGTCGGGGCACCAGCCGTGGTCCAGCGCCATCGTCCGCTCCGACACGCGGTGGTACTGCGGGTCGGAAGTGCTGTAGAGACCGGCGAAGTACTGCTGCCCCGTAATGAAGTTGACCATCGCGTAGGGAGCGCCGGCGGCCTGCGCGAGTGCCGCCGCGAACCGGTCGAACTCCTCGTCGGGGCGTGTGCCGATTCCGAGCTCGCGCAGCCGCGCGCGCCTGCGTTCGAGGTCCGTGTCCACCAGGGGCAGACGGAGCCCCGACCTCCTGTCGAACCTCATGTGCGATCTCCTCGCTCTCTCCGGAAGGCAGTGGGCGGGCCGGACCTGTGATGTGCCAGCGCGTGACCGACCAGCGTCTTGAGGACGTCGGCGACGGACCGGCGGTCCCGGGCGTCGCAGAGCAGGACCGGCACTGAACCGTCGAGCCCCAGGGCGTCGCCGACTTCCTGCGGTGTGTAGCGGAAGGGGGCGTCCGCGAACTCGTTCACGGCAACGACGAACGGCACACCGTGCCTGTCGAAGTGGTCGAGCGCGGCGTAGCTGTCGGCGAGACGCCGGGTGTCGGCCAGGACGACAGCGCCGCTCGTGCCCACCGTCAGGTCGTCCCAGAGGAACCAGAACCTCTCCTGCCCGGGCGTGCCGAAGAGCATAAGGATCATCTGGGGCGAGCGCAGGGTGATCCTGCCGACGTCGAACGCCACCGTGGTCGTCGTCTTCGCCGCCACGCCCTCCAGGCTGTCCGTCCCGTTGCTGATGACGGTGAGCCGCTCCTCCGCCATGAGCGGGGAGAACTCGCTCACCGCCCCGACCATGGTCGTCTTCCCCGCTCCGAAACCGCCCGCGATCATCAGCTTGATCACCGGCGGGGCCGCAGCGGCCGGTTCAGGACGCATCGGCGAAGTAGGTATGCAGGCCGACAAGGCAGCGCTCCAGCAAATGGTCGTGGTCTCCGGCGGCCCCTGCGGCGGGCAGGGCCAGATGTCCGGAGTCGATGAGGTCGGACAGGATGATCTTCGTGATGTGGACGGGCCTGGCGAGGAGACCGGCGATCTCCGCCACGGGCCGCACCTCCTCGCGGCACAGCCGGAGCGCCTCCGATGCTTCGGGCGCCATGTTCCAGCCGTCCGAGCGCGTGTCCGTCGCCGTCAGCAGAGTCTCCAGACGCAGCGGGTACTTCGGCTCGGTCCGTCCGCCGGTCAGTGCGTAGAGCCGTTCCCGTTCCGGTTCGGCCTGGGCCCATGGCGGGATCCGAGGAGGTTCCATCTCACTGCTCCCCTCCGGTGGGGGCTTCGCTCCCGCGCACGGGGGTTCTCAGATGACCTGCCACGCTGGTGATCAGCTTGGCCATCTCATGGCCGACCAGCGCCGCATCCGCCCCCTCCGTGGCGAGCACGCCCACGAGGGTGCTCACGGTCGCCGGCTGAAACGGAACGGCCGGCGGAACGTCCTCCGTGTCGCGAGTGCTCATCACGAAGAAGTAGGCCTGGGAGAACTGCACGACCACCTGCTGCAACGGGCCGGGATCGCCGGTGTACAGCTTCCCGGCTCCCTTGCCGAGGGAGAACACCCCTGTCATGATCGCGCACAGCTTGTCGGCGGCAGCATCATCCTCGACGCCGGCCCGGGCGACCTCCAGCCCGTCACTTGAGGCGAGCAGCGCACCCTCGACACCAGGTACGCGGCGCAGGAACTCCTCCAGCAGCCAGCTCAGGTCACGGGGCAAAGCGGCGGCCGTCACCGGCTGCTGCGGAACGTCTGTGTAGGTCATCAGTGCTCCTGGATCGTGCCGCGGCAACACGGCCGGGCGGTTGAGGGGGGATGGGGCGCAGCGTTCAGGTCGTCCGGTCACCCGGAACGACGGGGTCGTCGAACCCGGAGCGCGCTCCCTCGGCGAAGGTGGCCATGAGCCCGGGATCGACCCCGGACTTCCCGGACGTGTTCCCGGTGGCGCGGCGCGGCGTCGGGGCCGGGGCCGGGGCCTGCGGAGCGTGTCCCTGCCGTCGGGGCAGGGCCGGTTTGCCTGCCGGGACGGCCCCGGCAACGGGGAGAGGAGTGGCGGGCCGGGCGGCAGCGGTTCCGGGGACGGCCGGGTGGTGGAAGGCCACGGCCACGGCCGCGTCATGCGACGGGTCAGCTATGCGGCGCACGGGGGCGGTTCCGGTCCGTGCCGCCTTTGCCGGTGCGGAGACGGTCAGCGGCACCGGGGTGACGAGGAGCTCGCCGGGCAGGACGACACGTACGGTATTGCCGCCGAGCGAGTTCGGCAGAAGTTCCACCGTGACGCCGAAACGCTTCGCGATATGCCCCACGACAAGCAGCCCCAGTCGGCCGTCCTTCAGCCTCTGCCCCAGATCCGCGGCCTCGGGAGCTGAAAGGACCTGGTTCCACTCGCTGCGGACCCTTTCAGCCATGGGAAGTCCGCGGTCCTCGACATCGATGACCAGCCCTGCGGGTACCTCGGAGGCCCTCATCATGACCAGGGTCTCCGGAGGTGAGAACCGGGTGGCGTTCTCCAGCAGCTCGGCCAGGAGGTGGATGATCTCGGCCGCGGCGAATCCCGGCACGGCCAGGTCCCGCGACGGGAAGGCGGACTTGACCCGGCTGTAGAGCTCGATCTCCGCGCCCGCTTGCCGCAGCACGGTCGGAACACTCACCGGCTTCTGAATGGTCCGAGAGGGCTGACCGCCCAGCACCGACAGGGACTGCGACTGCCGGCGCATCAGGATGACGAGGTGTTCGAGATCGAAGTATCCGTGCAGCGCGCCGGGATTCCCCTCGTCATCCACCAGATCAGCGATCGTGGTCAGAGCCCGGTTCTGCAGTGACTGCAGACGCCGTGCGATGTAGACCAGAGCTGCGATCTGGAGCTGGGACTGGGAAGCCGACCGCTGGGCCTGCGCCGCCGATCCCAGAGCGTTCCGTGCATCCCTGAACGCCTCCTGCAGGATGACGACCGTCTGCTGACCGCGGTCCGCGGCCGCGGTGAGCCGGCCGTCGGACCGAGCCGCAGACCGGTCCCCGTCCGGGAAGCTGGCCAGTACCCCGTCGAGTTCCCGGCGCCCGTCGGTGACAACCTGCTCCACCTCACGCAGCAGACCGTCCTGGTTCTTGCGCGCTTCCTCGGCGGCGGCATCGGACTGCTGCCGAAGACCGCGCTCGAACCGTGCGGCACGACGGGCACCCCACGCAGCCGCTCCCGCACTCCCGGCGACTCCGACGGCGACCGCCCAGCCCGCAGGGACTGAGCCGAATGCCTCCGCGCCCCACGCGCCCCCCAGGAACATGCCTGAGACGCAGACCGGAACCACTGACAGCCCACGCGATCCGGCTGAACGGCGGCCGGGAGAAGTGGCACGACGTCGGCGGCCGTGGCCCTTGGCATGTGGACGGAAATGCACGTCAGGCATGGAGTTCCTTGGAAGGAAGTACCGGCAGGCACCGGTCTGAACGATCGGAGAATGAAGGAGAAGGCCGGCCGGGGCGACGGCCTCGGCCCGCGACCCACGGGGGGAGGCGCACGGACCGAAGCGACTCCGCGCGGAGGACGACCTCACCAACAGCAGCGGGGACGAGCCCGAACGGGTGGAATTCTTCGGCCGAGCCGCACTCGCCCACGAAACCGCCCGCACCCTCCGCGTGACCGGCAACCAGCAGTTCAAACGCAGCGTGAAGCTCCGCGAAGCAACCACCTACAGCCGCACCCACGCCGTCACCCTCGGCTACCTCGGCGAGATCCAGGTCCGACGGGGCCATATCGAGGCCGCATGCAGCACCTGGAACCGATCCCTTGATTCCATGGCCGGCGTGCGTTCCGCCCGTGCCCTGGACACCGTGACCACGATCCGCCGGAGCCTTGCCGATCACCGCCTGCGCAACGTCCCGGCAGCATTGGAGCTCGACGCCCGCGCTCAGAAGATGCTGACCCCAGTAGCCTGACGCCCGCAGACTCCCGGCCCACCGGTCCCGGCCCTTGCCGGTCACACCACAGGGGCACCAGGTCCGTTGAACGACGAGGAGACACCGCCCGTGCTCGCCGATCCGATACCCGTTGTCCCGATCGCCACTGTCGTCGGCGGGCACATGACCGTGCACGACGACTACCAGGGCGGCGTCACCTCGATCATCCGATTCAGTCCCGACTACCCGCTGGACGCCCTTCAGCGGCTCGACGACTTCAGCCACCTGATCGTGACGTGGCACTTCCACCTTGCCTCGCCCGACGACGTCGCGTTCCACGCCCGCAGCCCCCGCAACGACCCACGCTGGCCAGCCACCGGAACGCACGCTCACCGCAACCACCGGCGCCCCAACCAGCTCGCTGTCAGCTTCCCCCGGCTTCTCAAGATCCACGGACGCGACCTGCACGTCACCGACCTCGACGCCGTCCACGGGACCCCAGTCATCGACCTCGGACCGTACTTCCAGCAGATGGGCCCCAGGGGCCCGGTCCGCGAGCCCGAATGGCCCGCCGAAATGCTGGAGAAGTACTGGGCGGAGCGGTAGACCCTCCTTCGTCGCAAGTGCCCGTAATCCGCGCGCCGACAGCAGCGCCGCCGACGCACCACCGCGTCCGCGAACTGCCGTCCAGCGGACGGAGAAGCAACGGTCAGACATGAGCATCCTCAAACAAGACGGAGTACAGAGATCAAGGGGAGGGTGAATGACCACCGGGGCCGGAGAAGCAGGCCGCAGCCGACGGGGGACGGCGTACGGACCACATGCATCGGCCCCGGTGGCCAGTCTCAGGAACTACTCAGAGCTCGGGGCCGCAGGCCGGGTTGCCCGCGGCGTAGCGGCACCTGCGCAGGAGCGTGGTGATGTGTGGACAGGGACGGAGGATTCCCGCCGGGGCCAGAGTGAGGTGCTGCCGAACAGCCGCAGGGCGTTGCTGATAATCGGGGCGAGTGCGGGGCCTGCAGGGAGCTGGCAGGGGGTCTCGGACTGGATGTTCCAGGGCGGTGTGTCCCATCGGTGGCCGGTCGAGGGCGGCAGGACCAGCCGTCCACCAGAGCCAGCCTCGACCGACACACCCTCCAGTTCGGAGAGGGGACCACCGGTTCCCGCCTTGACGAGCAGGATCACGTGGTCGTGGTTCTCGATCAGGCACGGCACGGGTCCCACATCGCGTCGCCCGAGCAGGACCATCGTCTCCATGCCGACCGCATGGGGCACCCTGATGGCGTCGAAGGCTGAGCAGGGAGTGCTCAGCTCGGTGTCAGGACGCGCCACCAGGTCGGCGGCGGCCCGATGGGGCGAAACGAACGTCGAACCAGCGATCAGTGGCCATCCCAGGACCCGCGTGTACGCCTCAACGACGGCTGGTGTATCCAGAGTTGTCGGCGGCCACTGCGCCACGGCGTTCACCCGATCTCCCCGCTGCAGTCGGCAATGAAGCCCGGGCCGAGAGTAAACAGCGGCATCCCGAGTGCCCGCACGTGCAGTCGTGTGCCTTCGAAGGCGGCCCGGGCATGGAGATAGCGCTGATTGTCGACGATGTAGCCCTGCCCGGGTGACAGAGCGAAGGCGCGCTGGTGAGCTGTGATGGCGGCCTTCAGATCCGGCAGGAACCGTTCCACCAGCGGGTTGAACTGGGCAAGTTGGTCCTGACGGAACCGGAGGGACACGCGGCTGCCGGGAAGGCGGGTGAAGATCTGTGTCGGGATCCCACCACCGTCGCCGTAGAAAGCGGTTCCGGCCCGGCTCAGGTGTTCCAGGGAATCCGGGGCAACCGCATTCAGGTGCTGGTGGACCGCTTGCCCATCGGTGAGGAGAACCTCACCGCCCGCCGCCGCCGGCGCCAGGCAGACGAGCAGCATGAGCCGTGGCGGCTCAGGGACGCTGGAGCGCTCGGTGTGGGCGGCGAGACCGCCTCTGCCCAGTCCTGCCAACCCCGGACGATGGGCTCGCGACCCGATGTCCCGGATTGTGGTGAGGCCGTCCGGGTCGCTGTCGGGATGCGGCATCAGCGTCATGACACGCAGAGCAAACGCCCGAATGGCTTCCCGTGTCGTCAGTCCACTCACCATGGCCATCCCGCGCTCGCGAATCAGCGCGGGGATCAAGCCGTCCACCGCTCTTTCCCGCTGATGGACGGGGCAGGCTTCTTGCCGGAATGTGCGTGCACGGGTCAGCATCGATGTGCTCCTTCGGGAATCGGACACGGCTCGATCAGAGTCCGGACTGCACCGCCCGGTAAAGCGACAGATTGTCGACCCGGACAATTCGGGGTATCCGCTTCGGGAATGACGACCGGCTGCTACGTTCCGAACAACCGGTCCGCCCGGCCCGCCCTTCGCACCTTTGGATCCTGCATGCCATACCAACCATCGCTGTGGCCGGTCTCGGTCAAGGCTGTCGCCCTGGACCAGCAGGCACGCGTGATTCTCCTGTTCAACGAACGTGGGGAGTGGGAGCTGCCCGGTGGCCGTCTCGAAATCGGCCCACCCTCCGGAACCAGTCCCGCCGACCGCAGCCCCCACCAGGCCGTGGAGCGGGAGCTGAAGGAAGAGACAGGCTGGACGGTCAAGGCCGGAGATGTCCTCGACACCTGGATCTATGAACCGCTGCCCGGCCGCCGGGTGCTGATCGTCACCTACGACTGCACCGTCCTCACGCCGGAAGCGACCCCAGCAGTCAGCCACGAGCACTCCCGCGTCGGCCTTTTCACCGAGCACGAAGTTCCTGGTCTGACCATGCCCGACGGATACAAGCGGTCCATCGCAACCGTCTACGCCGCCCGGGCCATGAGGTAACCGGACATGGCCGAACACGACGCCCACGGCACGCGGAACACGCGGCCCCGGTCCCAGCACGCCACATGGCGCTGGGCCTCCCCGGAGGCTCAAACCGTCCTCGCCACCCGTGACCTCGCAGCCATCCTCCGATTCCATCGACGCGTGCACGGACACAGCCAGTCGGAGACAGGCGCGCTCATCGGCTACGACAAGACCTACGTCTCCGCGATTGAACTCGGGAAGCGCCGACTCACCGACACCGCCGTACTGCGACACATCGCCGACAGGCTCTCCCTGCCGCCGCACGTCCTGGGGATTACTGATCTCGCAGACACCGATTTCCGGGCCATGCTCCAGTTCGGACAGTCCACCGTGCGCCTCGCCGAGATCGCCCGACAAGCCGGACACGCTTCGCAGGCCGTCGCCGAACTGTGGCCGCTCGTCGCCCGGCTGGAAGCCCGCGCACGAGACGGACACGCCGAACGCGAGGCACTTCGCCTGCTGGCCGACGCCCGGCTGGGACTCGGCACAGCCCTCGGAAACGTCCTTCCCGAGGAACGCCTCGCCACTGCCGCGCACTGGACCGCCAAGAGTCTCAACGTCGTGGCCCACTTCGACGACCCCGCCCTGACGACCACCGCACTGCGCATGCACGGAAACGAACTGCGCAAGGCCGGGCTCGTCGGCGCTGCCGTCAACCGCCTCGTACGGGCTGCGAATCTCGCCCCCAGCCGTGCGAGCCGCGCAGCCGTCCTCCCGCTCCTCGCCCGGGCCGCCGGCGCCCTCGGGAACGCCCCGCTCTTCGACAACACCGTCCGCGAAGCCAAGACGCTGCTCGACCAGGTCGACCACACCAGCCTCGTCAACCCCGTAGCGCTGTACGAGATCGAACTCCGAGGCCTGATCGGCACCGGCCGAGCACGTGCGGCCATAGAACGCGCCGAGCGAACGCCGCCCACGCCGACCACGGCCGTCGCCCCTCAGTGGCATGTCATCCAGCTCATCACCATTGGCAAGGTCCGCCTTCTCGGCGGAGACACCCGAGGGGCAGCAGAGCTGCTCACCAGGGCGGTGACCGAGGCGAGGGCCCAACGGCTTCCACACCAGCTGCAACGCATCATCAGAACCGGCGGCCAGGGTCTGACCGAGGTCAATGACACGGCCTCGCGGACTCTGTCGCAGCTCCGGACCGAGATGGCCGCATAGTTCTCGCATACCTTGAAGCGTGTCTTCTGTAACGGCCCCGAACGCAAGTGGCACACCGCCGGAGTGCCTCGGCTGGCACAGGATCACCTCGGGAACAATCAGCTCCGGCAGAAGCGCTCGCCCGGCACCGAGATTCCCGGAACACAGGACGGGCCCGAAGCGCGATGGCGTGCGCCGAGCAGAGACCCGATACGAGATGTGTGCGGTCACGGTGCCCCCTACGGACTGAGTCCTCCCGAACGAACGTGGGACGAGTCTGAGGGGTTGGCGAGTCCCGCCGGTATCGCCGTAGCGATATCGCCGTAGCGATATCGCGTTCGCGTTAGGCTTAGATCAGGGGCAGTTGGGCGATGGCGAGGCGACGGGTGCCGATATGACGATGCCGAACCGGCAGTGCGGCAAATGCGGGAGCCGACTGAGTCAGTACAACTCCGAGGCACTGTGCGCCGCTTGCACGCGGCTGGGAGAAGCCCCTCAGGTAGCCGACAGGGCCTGGCGTGACGAACGGGTGCTGCGGGCTCTCTCAGCCTGGGAATTCGGAGAGGTGCTGGGTCTGCTGCGGCGGCGCTCCGGGCTGTCGCAGATGGATGTGTGTCTGTTGACGGGCCTGACCCAGTCATACGTTTCCGATCTGGAGCGTGGACGCAAGCAACTCACCGGACGGGACGCGATCATCGACGTCCTAACCGGCCTCGCTCTGCCGGCTGACCTCCGCGCCCGGCTCCTGGACCCGCTCGGCGGGCCAGCGTTTTACACTCAAATGGGAGAGCTTGCCCCAGACTTGCCGTGGACTGCGGATCGTATGGTGCTTTCAATCGAAGTGGCCATCGGAGGTGCCATGAAGCGTCGCAGTGTGCTGGCCGCCCTGGGAGGGGCCGGACTCACCCACTATGTTTTGCAGTCAGCGATCGCCCCGGCGGAGGCCATGGCCTCCGTCTCGGCCGACGGCATCAAGGTGACCCCGCACCTGATCGAGTCTCTCCAGGCCACTACCAACGCGCTGCGGGAAATCGACGCCAGTAGTGGCAGCGGCTCCCTTGCCGCCACTGCCACCACCCATCTGAAGACGCTGCTCAACCTGTTGAGGAACGGAACCTACACCGATGCAATCAGCCGACGGCTTGCCGCCGTCACCGCAGACACCGCGATGCAGGCCGGCTGGTACACCTTCGACAGCGGCGCTCACGGAGACGCTCACGGCCTCTTCCTCGGCGCTCTGAGGGCCGCGCACGCCTCCGGCGACACCCGGCTTCGCGCCGGAGCTCTGGCCTACCTCGCCATCCACGGCTACTCCGTCGGTGACCCCCGCGACGCGGTCACCGCCGCGCGAACTGCCCGCCAGGTGATCAACAACCAGGACTCGCCCGCCCTCCACGCGATGCTGCTGACCAGGCAAGCCCGGGGCCACGCGCGGCTGCACGAAGACCGGCACGCCCTGGCCGCTCTGGACGAAGCATGGGAGCTGTGCGGGCGCGGCCCCGGCGAAAACGATCCGCACTGGCTGTACTGGATTAACGAGGGTGAGATCCTCGGCCAGCGGGGCAGTTGCTACCTCGACCTCGGCCGCCCGGCCGAAGCCGCTGCCGCATTCGCCGACGCACGGGAGGTACTCAGTCGTGACGAGACCCGTACCCGCGCGCAGTTCCTGTCGAGGGCCGCGACTGCGCAAATGCGGGCGGGCGACGCCGAGGCCGGATGCGCGACCGGCCAGGAAGTTCTGACGCTCGCCGGGCGGGTCCGCTCCGCCCGGCTCGATGAACAGCTGCAGTCCATGCTGAGCGAAGTTCGTCATTTCGGCGACAGTGCCATCGCGCGCGATCTCCTCGACCAGGGCCGGACCGTGCTGCGGGAGCGGACCGCTGCGTGAAGACTCTCGTGCTCTGGGACATCGACCGAACCCTGCTGTACGTGGGGGATACCGACCGGCTCGTCTACCGTGAGGTCTTCCAAGACGTCGTCGGCCGGCCCGCGCAGAGACTGCCGGAGAAGGGCACTGGCGTGACGATGCCAGTGGCAGTACGCGAACTTCTCCTCGTCAACGACACCCCCGCCCACGACATACCCCGCTTGACCCAGCAGATCGTGGAGCGGCTCCCGCACCAGCTGGAACTCCACCGCGAGGAACTGACAGCGGAGGGCACACTGCTGCCCGGCGCAGTTGACGCGCTTACCGCCGTGCAGCAAGCTCCCCGTCTCATCTCCTCCGTCGTCACCGGCAACCTAAAGGCCAGCGCGGAAATCAAGCTGGCAGCCTTCGGCCTCAGCGAACTGACCGACACCGAGATCGGCGGCTTCGCCTCCGACGACTCGTACCGCCCCGCCCTCGTCAGGCTCGCCCAGCAGCGCGCCGAGGCGGCCCACGGCCAAGTGTTCGCCCGCGAGAGCACCGTCATCATCGGGGACTCCCTCCAGGATGTCCGTACCGGACGCGAAGGCGGAGCCAGGGTCATTGCCGTTGCCTCAGGCACCACCATGGCTTCCGCCCTTGCGGACGCGGGCGCCGATCACGTCATCCCAGACCTGACCGACCCCGACCATCTCCTCACCCTGATCACCGGGGCCTGAGCCCCAGGCCTCGACCTCACCCGTTGCATACGCAGGGCTACAAACGATACTTCTGATCCACGCAAGGACCAGAAGGACAGAAGGACGGGCTGTGACACCCGTGCGCCAGTGCCGCACATGCTCATGCAGAATCAGTAGATACAACACGGACGATTACTGTGCACCGTGTCTCCGAAGCGGCCCCGCTGATCCGCCTCCGAGACCGACGGTCCACCCCGCCATCTGGGAAGTGGTTGCCATCCGGGAGGCAGCAGCTGCCCTCGACTTCGGCCAACTCAGCCGACTGGTCCGGACCCACACTGGTTTCACCCAGCAAGAACTGGCCACCATTACCGGCGTCAGCCAGAACTTCCTCTCCCAACTGGAGAACGGCCAACGACGGCTCTCCGACGCCCAGAAAGCGGCACGGTTCCTGGACGGCCTCGGAGCCCCGCACGGGCTGCACTCCTCTCCGCCCCTGGACGATCCCCAAACTCGTAACCAACACCGTGATCCTCATGAAACGATCCGCCGCGCGGCCACCGAGTCCCTGGACTTCGCCGACTTCATCACCTCCACCAACACCGACGACGACCTCCTCGCATTCCTCTATGACACCCTCGCCCGCATCGCGACCGACTACGTCCACAAACCTGTCCTGCCGCTCCTGGACGACATCGTCGCCATCCGCGACCGCGTCTTCGCTCTTCTGCGCGGACGGCAGAAGCCCCAGCACACACGCGACCTCTACTTCCTCGCGGGAACCAGCTGCCTTCTCCTCGCCCATGCCTCACAGAACCTGGGGGACTCGACTGCGGCCCTGGCCCAGATCCGCACTGCGAACGCCTGCGCCCACCAGGCCGACCACCGACCCTTGCGCGCTTGGACTGCTGGCACCGCAGCCCTCATCGCCGAATGGTCACCCCGGGGGGAAAGAGCCCTGGAGCTGATCGACCAAGCGGCCGCTCTCGCCCCGGCCGGGCAGTCCCGCATCCGGATCGCCGCGATCGAAGCCCGCACCTCCGCCCGCAACGGCGACAAACGCCGAGCCACCGCAGCACTGCTCCGCATGCAGATGGCCCAGGAGGAAGTCCCGGAGGCTGACGGTCTCGCCGTTTTCGGCGGCATCCTCACCTTCCCCCAGGCCAAACAGGACTACTACACGGGAGCCACACACAACCTTCTCGGAAGCCACGACGAAGCTGAGTGCTACGCGGCCCGGGCCATCGACCAGTACGTCCACGGCCCATCAGAGGCCCGCTCCTACGGGGACGAAGCCCTCGCCACCGTCGATGTCATCATCGCCCGCCTCGCACAGGGGGACATCGAGGCCGCGCTCCCAGCGCTGCGCATGATCCTCAGCCTCCCCGTCGAACGCCGAATCCAGCAGCTTGGACACAGCGTCCAGAAGGTCACCGAACTCCTTCGAACACCTACTCTGCTCCCCAAACCGACAACGCGGGAAGTCCTTGAACTTGCGCACAACTACCAGGTCCTCGGAACCAGCGCGTTACCGTCTGAGCGATGACCACCATCCATTCAGCAACCGAAGCAGCCGTCCGAACCGCCTGCCGACAGCTGGGCGTTCCCACCACCGGCCTGACCTTGCTTCGGAGCCACGCCACCAACGTCTATCTCCTGCCTGACGCACACGCGGTCGCCCGCGTCAGACCCGCCGCAGAAGCCACATCGGTCACACGAACCTTCCGGCTGCAACAATGGCTGAACAGCCAGGGATACCCGGCCGTCGAACCCCTCGCACACCCCGTGCATGCAACCCCTTTCATCGTGACCTTCTGGGTCTACTACCCACAACAGTCCACCGCGCCCCCGGCCAGCGCACTCGGTGGTCTTCTCCGTGAGCTCCATCAACTTCCGCAGCCACCAGTAGACCTGCCCCCCTACGAACCCCTCGCATCCCTCTCACAAGCCGTAGGAATGAGCAGCGTCCTCGGAGCCGGCGACCGAAGCTGGCTCACTGAAGCCATCGACGACACCCTTTATGCATATCGAAACCTCGACTTCCCCCTCGGGACCGGCTTCATCCACGGGGACGCCTACCCAGGAAACACTCTCTGGGACGGCACCAGGGTTCGGCTCGGCGACTGGGACGAAGCCTCGACCGGGCCCCGTGAACTCGACCTTGCCAACACGATCCAGGGTGCACGGTTCGGCCGTACCGCAGAACAGATAGGCGAGTTCACCAACCAGTACGGCTACGACCCCACAGACTGGCCTGGACTTCCCGTACTGGTCAGGATGCGCGACCTACACACCCTGAGCTCCTTTATCCGCCGTGCCGATCAGGACGACAACGCCGCGGCCGACGAGCTGAACCGCCGGCTCAGTACGCTTCAGACAGGCGACCGAGCAGCCCGTTGGGACAGGCACTGATCCCATCTCCTACGCCGCCCACCACGCGGCCCGAAACTCCGAATGGCAGAGGCACGCTCAGGGAATTCTGTAACGCCAACCCCGAAGGAAGCTCTCACAGCCACCATCCGCGCTGCGCGCCACGGGCCCAACCCGCGGCAGGTCTGCAGCCCACTCACCGCCCATCAGTTCAGCACCCGGTGAGCCCCGCGTCCACCGCGGCTTCACAAGCATCTGCCCGATCGGTCCCCCCCAGAGGACCGAAACCCGAACCGGTTTCCCGGAGTGCGGGGCCGGATCACCAGGTGGTCAGGTCAATGGTGTGGGCGCAGTGCGGGTCGGTGTCGGTCGCCCAGGGCTCCTTCTCGCGGACGAGTGCCGGGATTGCGGTGAGCAGGACCGCCGGAGGGTGATTGCCGTGCCAGGCACGGGGCAGACCTATACGGCGATTGCCCAGCGTCTTCGGAGGGGTTCATATGCGATTGCATGCTACGGAGGTTGTCATGACCGGCGACGACCGGCAGTCCGGTGACGGCCAGGTCGGCGGCCCCTACTCCTCCCCAGGGGATCCGGGAAACCCCATGCCGGACCCCGACAGTTCCGGCGACGAGGACTAGCCGCCCGTGACAACGCCGACAGCGGAAAGCCTGCGTCGCGCGTGCGCCGACGAAATGAGCCGCAACCCCCGAGGGTTCGGCGACTGCGACTGGCTCCGCGAGGCATTCCTGACCGTTCCGCGGGAGCACTTCGTCCCGGACCAGGTGTGGTGGCCCACAGCAGGGGACGACGGCCTGCACACCCTTCTCGACCGGACAGTGCGACCGCAGGAGTGGCTGACACGGGTCTACGCCCCGGGAGTTCCACTGATCACACAGATGGACGACGGCGCCGTCCCGCCCACCGGCAGGGCGACAGGATCATTCACCTCCAGCGTCTCGGCCCCCGGCGTCATCATCGAACTCCTGCGACACCTCGCCCCCGAACCAGGCGACCGAATCATGGAAATCGGAACAGGAACCGGCTACACCACCGCACTACTGGCGACCCGCACCGGCGCCTCTCAGGTGGTCACGATCGAGATCGACACCCACCTCGCCGCCCGAGCCACCCAACGACTCGCCATGCTGAACCTGCACCCACTCGTCATCACCGGAGACGGCGAACTCGGCCACGAAACCGCCGAACCCTACGACCGCATCGTCGCCACCGCCTCAGTCCGCCAGATCCCCCACACCTGGATCAGCCAACTGCGCCCCGGCGGATCCCTGGTTCTCCCCCTCGACACCCCGTTCGGCTGGGACCTGCTGCTACGCCTGGAGAGCGACGGCCGGGGTAGGGCATACGGGCGATTCCTGGAACGGGTCGAGTTCATGCGCGTGCGCGGCCAGCGCAAGCGGGTGCCCTACGCAGATCTTGGCTGGCCGTCCGGGGCGGACCCCGAACAGTGGGACAAGCTGCACGTCATGGTTGGACCGGAGGGGCAACGGATCACTCTGCCGAAGGCCGGGCCGGGCATCGGGCAGGAACTCGGCCACCGGCCAGCGTCTCCCACAGCCGCAGGCTGAACGAGGCTGGTCTCGATCAGGCTGGTGGGGCAGGTGGGCAGGCTGTTCTCAGCGATGTCGGCGTACGGGGCAATCTGGACCGGCGGGTACGCGTGAACGGGCTCTGTCGCTGATCTTGTGACGTTTGAGCTGTGCGATCGTTTTGGATAGGTGTGCGGCTCAGGGGGTTTACAGGAGGTTCTGCCGCATCTGGCGGATGTGGTGGTCGATTCGGTGCACCGGGATGCGGGCGTGGTTGTGCTGCGCGTGCGGTCTCACACGCGTTCGGCGCGGTGTCCGGGGTGCGGAAGGCCGTCAGGCCGAATACACGGCAGGTATGAAAGACGTCTCGCGGACGCGCCATTGGGCGGGCTGTCGGTGATGATCGTGGTGCTGATACGGCGGTTCAAGTGCTTGACGACCGAGTGCCCAGCGGCCACGTTCGCCGAGCAGATTCCGGGACTGACCCGGCCGCATGCCCGGTACACGCCCGTACTACGAGACCTGCTCGGCCGGATCGCTCAGGTGCTGGCCGGACGTCCCGGTGCCCGGCTCGCCCGAAGGCTGGGCATGGTGACGGCGAAAGACACTTTGTTGCGGTTGCTGCGGACCACCGCGCTGACCAGCCCGGGGCCCGTCCGGGTCCTGGGCATCGACGACTTCGCCCTGCTCAAGGGCCACATCTATGCCACGCTGCTGGTCGATCTGGAAGCCCGTCGGCCGATCGATGTGCTGCCCGGCCGCGAGGCCGCGCCGGTGGCCCGCTGGCTGGCCGACCACCCCGAGGTGCAGATCATCTGCCGGGATCGTGCCTCCGCTTACGCGGAAGCCGCCAGGACGGCCGCCCCTCAGGCCGTCCAAGTCGCCGACGTCTGGCACCTGTGGAACAACCTGGCCAAGGCCGTGGAAAAGACCGTCACCAGCCACTACGGCTGCCTCCGCACTGCCCACCAAACCAGGCACCACCCCGGAGAACCGCAGCCACCGGCAGAACCGGACGGCATGCTCGACGTCCGCGGCCGGCCCCGCCGCATTGTCGCCACCATCCGCGAACGCCACCGCGTAGTCCAGGAGCTCCTCGCCCAGGGCCGGTCCCTTCGCGGGATCAGCCGCGACCTGGACTTGGACTACTACGCCGTCCGGCGATACGCCCGGACCGCCGACGTCGACGAGCTGCTGGTGAAGGTCACCCAGCGCCGGACCCTGCTGGACGACTACAAGCCTTACATCCACCTGCGCTTCACCCAGGGATGCCGCAATGCCAGCCAGCTTCACCGGGAGATACGGGACCAAGGCTTCCCCGGTGACAGGAGCGTGGTCAACTCCTACGTCCGCCCGCTGAAGCAGGGCACCATCACAACACCACCGCCCCCGGCGCTGCCGAAACCCAGAAAAGCCCTGCGCTGGATCATGACCCACCCCGAGCACCTTCACCCCGACCAGGCCGTGGGCCTGAAGGATGTCCGGGCGGCCTGCCCTGAACTCGACGCCGCCGTCGATCACGTCCGAGCCTTTGGAGCGCTCATGCACGACCACCGTGGTGAAGACCTCCACGAATGGATCGAACTGGTCAGACAGCACGACCTGCCTGCTCTGCGGCAGTTCGCCGACGGACTCCTCCACGACCGGGACGCGGTCATCGCCGGTCTGTCGAGCACCTGGAGCTCCGGCCAAGTCGAAGGCCAAGTGACCAGGGTCAAGCTGATCAAACGGAAGGGCTACGGCCGCGCCAACCTCGACCTGCTCCGCCGACGCATACTCCTTGCAGACTGACTCACCCCGACCATCAGCCAGGTCAGCGATCGATCACCGGTCGCCCCGGAGAGGTCAGTCCCACCACGAGACGATGACGAGGCCTCGCTTCGAAGCACCTTCGTAGAACTCGCGAAGCGCGTCGAAATGAACCCTTAGATATGTTCCGGGCCCGTGGGTAAGGCTTTCTGCGCCGTGGCCGATCAGCATCCGCGCCATGTGGTCGTCGGACGGCAGCGCCGCCAGTGCGGCGCGGAAGTCGACGTCTCCAAGCAGATCGGAGACTCGCTCAACCTCTATTGCTTCAAGGCCAGTCGGCGTAGGACCGAATAATCCGATGGCATGAGGGTGAGCATTGAGGAAGCCGACATCCAGTACCACGCCGCCGTCAGTGGCCTGTCTGAGCGCGGCGAGGCGTGAATCGTCGATTCCGGCGATCTCGCAGACGCGGATCAGCATGGCGGGAGCCCAGTCCAGGTCGAGGCTGTCAGCCGCTGGCGGGTCCCACTGGTGGTCACCATCGGATGACTCCGCGGCACGCGTTCGACAAGAGGCGAGATACTCCGCAGAGACTCGCGCAAGCTGCTGGGTAATGGCCATGACAAGCAGTATCCCGGTGTGGTCCACCCCTTTTGTCGGCCGTCCTAGCGTCACAAGATCAGCGACAGAGCCACCGCGAACGCTGTCGGGCCGCCCGTGTCCCCGACGACCGCGTCTTCGCCACCAAGGGCGAACTGGCGAGGACCATCATCCTGCGGGCCCTCGCCTCACCCCTGCCCATCGGCTGGGTCACCGCGGACTCCGCCTACGGCCAGGACTCCCACTTCCGCCGCTTCCTCGAAGACCACCAGCTCTCCTACGTCGTGGCCGTGCCCAAGTCCCAGCAGGTCCACGGCCCGCGCATCGACCATCTCATCGGCCAGGCCCCGCCCGAAGCCTGGCAGCGGCTGTCCGCAGGAAGCGGCGCGAAGGGCGAGCGTTTCTACGACTGGGCCGCGGCCCGCCTGCCCGCCGTGTGGGAGTTCGACGGCGACGAGCCCACCCGGCAGCGCTGGATGCTGGCCCGCCGCAGCATCGCCAAGCCCGACGAACTCGCCTACTACCTCGCCAGCGCACCCCTGGAAGCCACCCTCGCCGACCTCGTACGCATCGCCGGCTGCCGCTGGAAGGTCGAGGAATGCTTCCAGAGCGCGAAGAACGAATGCGGCCTGGACCAGTACGAAGTCCGCCGCTACGTGGGCTGGTACCGGCACATCACACTCGCCATGCTCGCGCACGCCTTCCTCGCCGTCCTGGCCGGCCAGGAACGAGAAAAGGGGGCACTGAGCGGGACACGCCCGACCTCGTGGACCTCACACCGGCCGAGATTCGACGTCTGCTGGCAGTTGGACCCCACCGCCGTGCTCCGGACCGCGACCACGCGATGACGTGGTCCCACTGGCGTCGCCGCCACCAAGCACGCGCCCGCCGTTGCCACTACACACGGCGCGGTCACACCTTCGTGGGACCGCCCGGCAAAGACCGTCCCACCCCCGATCCAGCCCGCTACACTCCCCACACCCAAGCGCTGACCAGCGCTAATGAAGAAGTCCGGCTGGAGTACTAGACCGCCCGCAGGTACAGCCCCGCCGACGTGAACCCGGGCCCGTAGGCCACCGCCACACCCGGACCGTGGGCCGCACCGTCGGCCATGGTGCGGGCTAGCACGTCCAACAAGGCCACTCCGCCGAGGTTGCCTCCCGCGAGGGAGTCCCGGGCGTGCCGCCCCGCCTTCTCCTCGTCCAGGCCGAGGCCGGTGAGGGTCCCGGAAATGATCCCGGGCCCGCCCGGGTGCACCGCTGCCCACTCCACCGGCCGATTGCCCAGCCACCCCGTCAGGTGCGGCAGCACCCGCGCGGGAGCCTTCACGGCTTCCTTGCCCGAGTCGAAGAAGACACCCTCCTCATGGACGACACCCCAGTAGGCGTCCGAGCTGTCCGGCAGGACCAGCTCCCACACGTCCTCCACCACCAGGTCGCCCGCGCTGGCCGACTCGACGGCGGAGACGACTACCGCCCCCGCCGCGTCCCCGAACAAGCCCCCGTACAAGGCGCCCTGCATGGTCGGTGGCCTGGCCTCCGGGTTGTAGAGCGTGGACAGGTCCTCGGCAGCGACCACCAGCGCCCGCCCGCCAGGGCGGCCGCGCAGGGACCTGGTGGCGTGGACGAGGCCGTGGCCGCCGCCGACGCACGCGGCGGTCGCCAGGCCTATCCGCTCCAACTCCGGCCGCAGCCCGAGCCGACCCACCAGGTCGACGTCCAGGCCCGGAATCGTCCAGGACGTCGTGTGGCTCGTGATCAGCACGTCGACATCCCGCGGGCTCAGCCCCGCCTCGTCCAGCGCGGCTTGGGCCGCCGTCACCGCACGGTCGCGGGATGCCTCGTAGGCCGCCCGTGACCGCACGCCCACACCCGCCATGCCTGCGGTCTTCTCCAAAGGTGCCGACCACGGCCGCTCCACCACCCCGGTACTGCGCAGCATGCGCAGCCACACCGACAACTTCGGATGCCCGTACCTGGCCTTCAAGTCCTCCACCAGGTCGTCCGTACTCATCCAGTTCGGAGCCCGCACCACCACCGGCCGACCGATCACCACTGCCATGCCCAACCCCCTGCACTCGTCCATCGCCTCGTCACCGTACGCACACCAGGAGGGCCTGCATGAAGCTGCCGTACTCAAAGCTGCTAACCCGATGCTCCTAGCCCCTCCGAGACTAGAACGTGCGCCGCCAACCTTGCAGCCGGAGTGTGAACGCTCAGCAACGCTCCGCACCGGCTGACGGTGCGTTGCGAGGCCATGCCAAACCTTGCTGTCCGAAGGTGCATACGGCGGTCTCTGCCCTCCCGGATCACCAGGCCACAAGCTCGGTAGCAGTACGGGCCCATCCGTGGTTACGACAAGCAGAGCGATACGCCGAGGGCACCGATGATCATGTAGGGGCCGAAGGCTATTCGGCCGCGAGTGCGTCCCTGAATCAGGTTCACTGCGGCGCCGACGGCGAACATCGTAAAGGTCCCCTGGAAGACGCTGGTCCAGCTGTGCCAGCCGAGCAGGGCTCCAAGGGTGGGGGCGAGTTTCACGTCGCCGAGTCCCATGCCGCCGAAGGTCATGAGTGCGAAAGCGGTACCGAGCGCGGCCGCGGCGGCGAGAGAGCGTGAAAGGCTGCCGTGTTCTCCGGCGGCGCTGGCAGCTGCCAGCAGGGTGGTCGTCCCGGCGAATGCCGGGATGGTGAGGACGTTGGGGAGCCGGTGCACCTTGGCGTCGATCAGGATGAGCGCGGTGCCGCAGGTGGCAACCCAGTAGTGCGCCGCGGCTATCCATCCTGTCAGGCCACTTGCGGCGATGAGGGCGAAGGCGAGGGCGGTCATGCCCTCGGGGAGACCGCAGTCGGTGGACCAGGAGGTCCGGCACACCGCGCATCGGCCACGGGGCAGGGCGAGCAGCCGTACTGCTTTTCGGACCGGTGCGTCACAGGCGGGACAGGAGTGCCGGAGCGGTGCGTTGGAGGGAACGGTCCAGGCGAACAGCAGGAGGCGCGTGGCAGTGCCGGCCACGAGGCCGACGAGCAGGGCGACCGTAGTCGTCAGCGCGAGCATCATGGCGGCCCCCGGGCGGTGTTGCTCCGTCCCCGGCATATGCCGAGATCTTGGAGCCTAGCCGAGTGGCGCTGTCGGTTCGACCCTCTATCGGCCTGACCGTGAAGACAACGACCAGGTCACAGGGTGCGCCCTGGGCCAGAAGGCGGTGGATGGAGCGGGCCGGCGCTCCTACCGTTCAGATTCGGAAGCGCGATCGCCGAGAACTGTGGAGGGACGGAATGTCACACGGTCGCCGCTGAGCACACCTCTATGGCCAATGGCGCTGCGCGCACTGGCACGACGAAGGGGGCATGGGTCCATGACGACGACCGCTGATCTCGGCAAGGCGGCACCGGCCGGGCAACACGGACGCCGCCGGGTCGTCTGGACCCGCGGGCGTCGGGTGACGTTCGGGACTATCGGGTTCGGCTCGCTCCTGATCGCCTTGACGGGCTTCGTCGGCTCCTACACGGCAGTACGCGATCTGGCGGTGGAGAAAGATTTTGGGTGGTTCGCAACTCTTTTTCCGCTTGGCATAGATATCGGCATTATTGTGATGCTGAGCCTTGATCTCGCCCTCACCTGGGTGGACTTGCGATACCCGCTGCTGCGGCACATCGCGTGGCTGCTGACCATCGCCACAGTGGCGTTCAACGCAATGGCGGCTTATCCGGACATACTTGCCTCGACCATGCATGCGACGATTCCGCTGCTGTTCATCGCGATCACCGAGGCAGTTCGGCACGCGGTCGAGACTGCGACGGCCCGTGACGCGGGGCGCGAGGACTTCGCGCTCTCACTGGGCCGCTGGGTACTCGCCCCATGGTCAACATGGCTGATCTGGCGCAGCAGGAAGCTCTGGCCAAGCACGATTCCCTCGTACGAGATAGCGCTTGAGCTATACCAGGAGAAGCTGGAGTACCGCCAGGAGCTGCGCGACGCGTACGGATGGCATTGGCGCAGGAAGGCGAGGCGTGAAGAGCTCCGGCCACTGCGCCGCAGCCGCCTTGGGTACGCTGTCCGTCCTGCGGGGGTGCCGGCGCCGACACAGGTGCCTGTGCAGCCAGCTGTTCACATGCTTGTGCCGACCGCCGCACATTCTCCCGAGGGTCTCCCTGGCCGGGCCCTTTCGGGTCCTATGGAGTCCGGCGCTGCGCAGACGCTGGAGAGTCCCGTCGGCTCCTCCCGTTCACAGCCGCCGGGAGAGCCCGCGGCAGCCGTCACGGAGCCCGAACTGGAGACCGCTCTCGACCATCCCGGCGAAGACCTGCTCGCGGACGACACTGCCACGTCTGAGGAAACTGAGGATTCCGCGGACGAACTGGATGCCGACACGAACAGCAGTGACGCGGTGGACGACGAAGAAGAGGCCGACGAAGACGCGGACGAGGAGGACGACGGCCCGGTCGATCCCCTGCCGGCGATCGACCTGGGAACCGCCCCGGAGAATGAGAGCAAGCGGCAGCGGGCCGAACGGATCTACCTCGCCCACCAGTACGCGGGTGTAGAACTCACACGCAAGAACCTCACCCGGTGGGCCGGATATCAGAGGGCGGGCTCAGGCCGCACCGCCTATGTCGAGCTGGAGCGGAAGTACGGGCCGATCGTCGTGCGGGACGAGGGAATGGATCACTCGGTGCGTGATGAGTTGACGCCCGCGCATTCCTGACCGCGGGCCGGTGAGAGCTTGGCGGGCGAGCCCTGTTCAGTCGTCGTCAGGGGCACTTCCGAGCCATGCCACCGGCCTGTCGGCCGCAGTCTTCCCCCAGTGTGGGTCTCCGCCGGATTCGTGCCCCTTGTCCAACCGGCAGATCCGGCCGTGGCGCCCGTGCTTGCCTGGGCAGATCTGGCTGAGCAGCTCGGAGCCAGCCTCACGCAGTGCCTGATTCCAGCGCTCTGCCTGCGCCCGGTACATGCCGCTCATCAAGGTGCCGAGATGCTCTTCCTGGTCCTCGACCTCTTGGCGGAGTTCCCGCACCGCGGGATCGGACATCTCGAACTCGATCCGCGCGTGCGAATCGCTGTCCCGGGGCCGGTCCTGCTGCCGCAGGACCTCCTCATCGCCCGGAGTCGAGGGCCTGCCCTGGCTCTCCACCCGTTATTGCCTCTCTCGTTGGGAGCCGGGCGCGTTCGGGCCCCGGGCTCGGTTGCTCTCGCCGCCCAGGCAGGGCTGGCGCCGCGAACGGGGTCATCACACGATGCCCGGCGACGACCGGGCGTACGGCCACGATCGCCGGCCGCGCTCTTCCATACGACCGCCTGGGCGCCGGTGCCGCTCCATCTGACCAACGTGTCGGCCGCTCAGGCCGGGCGACGGTTCATGAACCTCCGCGCCGCGAAGCGAAGCGGAACAGGCGCTGCCATCGTCGTGCCGGGGGCTGGGCGGGAGGTGACGCGGGTGCAGGAGCGGTCGCCAAGAACGGTGAGTGCGCGGGAACGGGTGGGATCACCGGGCCCGTCGGCCCGCCGGCCTCGTGTGCTGCGGAGTTGGTCTTCCCGGATTCCACCGCTGTCGGCTCGGGCTCCGCCTGGGATGACGCGGAGAACGGTGTCACCGGAGCGGGATCTTGGGCCCGGATGTCCTTTGCGGGCGCCGGATCGGGCTCGGTGCCCGATTCTGCCGCGGGCGGGGCGTGCACGGCGGCGTACGTCTCGCGGGCGCGCTGGTTTCTCCAGTTGAACCGGCTTTCCTGCGCGGTGTAGATCTCGTCCATCACGTGGTGCGCGTCGGCGGGCCGGAAGGTGCCCCGGGTGCGCGTGAGGGAGGCGAACGCGATGGGCACCAAGCCCCAGGTGTGGGCGTCGGGTGCGGGGCGCGGCTTGCTGATCCTCCAGTCTTCTCGCGGATCGGAGCGCCACCGCGGCCAGTTTGTCCAGTCCTGCCCGCTCTGGACCGGGTGCTGGAAGCAGCGGATGCCGTAGGGGACGAGGACCACTTTCCCGTCGAGCCAGTACACGTGGCCGCCGGCCGCGAGGATGGTCTCCTGCTGCTCGTTGGGGGCCACTTGCTCGTGCAGGACGTCCTTGCCGCGCAGCCACACGGGGTGCGCATCGAGCGCGTTGAACTGGGCGAGGTCGCGTTTGAGGAACCACACGTGCTGCGCGCCGCCATGCTCGTCGCGCACTGCCCGGATTCTGCGCCGGATCGTCTCCGCCCCGGGCAGCTTCTGTGTCGGGGCTTCGAAGATCACGGTGGTGGTGCCGCACTGGGCGATGACCGCGGGGGGCATCCCGGACGGGTCCGCCGGGTCCTCGCCGGGGGAGGTGGTGGTGCAGTGCGCGATCCCGGCCAGCGCACGGATCTGCTCGCGGAGGCGGATGACGACTTCGTCAGCGGCGTCGAGCAGCGCCTCTTCCTCCGGCCTGCTGCAGCCTTCTCCACCGCGATGGGCGAAGTACGGCTGAACCTTCGCGCCGGGCAGGGTGGCCTTGAGGATCAGCCATTCTCCGCAGACCCGGCACCGGTAGCGGCCGTCGGCTATGCCGGGTGGCAAGCCCTCGATGTCGTCGTCGGCGCATACGGTCTTCTTCGCTTCGGTGTCCCAGGCGCTCCTACCCATGCGGCTGATCATGTCCGGCGTCGGGGCCCGGCCGCCAGGGGGCCGCCCGTCCGGCGGGTGGCCCCCTGCAACGGGTCCCATCCGGCGGGAATCCCGTGGGCACCGCCTCCCGCCCTGCGGGCCGCGTTCGGGTGGCGCGGCGATCCTGGGTCAGCTGGCCGGTTCGGTGGCAGGGATCCAGCCGGGCTCGGGGTCGTCGGGGTCGTCCAGCACCGCGGTGAGACGCTCGGCGGTGATGTAGGGGACGCGGGGGTCGGCGAGGAATCCGGCCGGCTCGATGGTGCGGGTGACCATCAAGGGCAGGACGCGCCAGCCCTGTTCGCCGCTGACGCCGCAGGCCGCTGCCGCCTGGCGGGGGTGGGCGGCGATGGTGGCGGTCTTGGCCAGGAGCTTGTCGCGGTAGCGGGTCGTGAACTTCTGGATGTGCTGGAGCAGCGCGTGGGGGGCGACGGCCCCGGTGGGGTTCTTCGCCTCGATCACCCACAGTCGCCCGGTTGCCGGATCGGCGACGAGCAGATCAATCTCTCCACTCAGGCCACAGATGCCGAGGGCGGCGGCCGTCTTCTCCAGGAGGTTGAAGCGGTGCGGCAGCCCGACGGCTCCGGCCGCCTCGCTGATGTCGCGCTCGAGGTGCTGGTCGAGTTGCTGGCGGTGGCGCAGGAGCGCCTGCGTGACGGGGGCGGGAAGGTCAGGGTGAGGGAGCCAGCCGTCGTCGAGATAGGCGGCGTACGCCTCGCGGGCGGCGCAGGCGAGCCAGGGCAGGACGAGCAGTGTCTGGCCGGCGTTGATCAGGGGGTGCATCAAGGGCCGTGATCGGCGCTCGACTTCGGTGTAGGCGTGCGGGCCCGTGCCAGCGGCGTTGCCCGGGTGCAGCCTGAGCCGTTCAACGGCCGCGCGCAGATGGTCGGCGGGCAGCTCGGACCAGGCGGCGCTCTCGGCGACCAGGTCCTCGGTGGTGACGGCGGCTGTTCCCTCCGGTCCGGTGGCCCAGTCGGCTGCGGTGGAAAGGACGGCGCCGAGCGAGGCGAGACCGCAGCCCCAGTGCTGATGAAGCAGCTGGTCGGCTTGCGCGAGCTGGCTGCCGGCGGGCAGGTCGGGCGCGGTGAAGGCGGACTCGGTACGCGCAGCCTGGGCGGCGAGTACGGAGGCGGCGTCGGTGGGTTCAGGCTTCGTCGCGACGGCCTGGGCGATCCAGCGCTGCTGCCGGGCGCAGTGGTAGGCGTCGGCGTCGAAGCCCACATGCTCGCTGTTCCCGGTGTCCCGCGACGGGACGGTCTCCGTTTCGGCGGGGCCCGGGCCGGAGGTGAGGGTGAAGGTGCCGCTGGGGTCGATCTCCAGGTGGAGGTCGTGCAGGCGGCGTGCGGCGGTGACCGCGGTGATGCCGCTGTGCAGCACAAGCTCGGCCAGCGCCACGAGCTCGGCGACAGCGAGGACGTCGACGGGCCGGCCGCCGGCGGGCGGGCCGGCCAGTGCCTGCTGCAGCAGTAGGTGCAGGGCGGAGGTGGCCCTGGCCCCGTCGACCTGGCGCCGCCCGGCCTCGGCAATCCAGTTCGCCGCCCAGGGGGCGGCGAGGTTCACCGCGCTCTGCTGGTCCGAGCGGGTGCGATCAGCCCAGCCGGCGTTCAGCTGCCGAGCCAACTCGCCCACTAGAGCGGGCTGGTAGGCGCGGACCTGCTCGTCGAGTTCACTTTCCAGCGCATGCAGCAGCTGCTCGGCGGGGCCGCCCCGGTGGTAGGCGTCGGAACCGCGCCAGCTGCCGGCCGGCACGCTGGCGCGCCGTACGGCGGCGGCCGCGGTGCGCAGGGCCCGGGCGTGCACGTGCCTAGAGTGCGGCAGGGTGAAGGCGGGGGCCGTGGCGGGCCACGCGTTGGTGGCGACGGCTACGCGCAGCACCGGGTACGCGGTGTCCCAGGACGAGGTGAAGGCTTCCGTGTCGATGCCCGGTCCGGCGCCGCGGCTGCGGCGGACCTGCCCGATCAGGTGGTGCAGGAGCCGGCCCAGGATGCGGTGCCCCTGGCGGCCGTCGCCGCTGAACGCAGCGAGCAGCGGCGGGTCGATGTCGATGCCGATCCGTCCGGCCTCCGGATCCGCCCCCGCTCGCAGCAGCAGCCACTCCTCCATCCCCGGACCGCCGTTCCCGCTCGCGTCGTCTCCGGCAGGGCCGGGCGTCGCGGTGTCCGCATCCGGGCCCGCCTGCCGGTGGGGCTGGTGTGCAACGGTCACCTGCACGACGAGTGGCGCACCGCCGGGAAGTACGGCGTGGGCGGCGGCCGGCGCGATGGTGGTGAGCGCGGTGCGCAGCGAGTCGGCCAGTCCGGCGATCCCGGCCATGTCCAGGAGGGCGCCCGGCTCGCGGGAGGGGACGGCGATGACCGCCAGCGGAGGGAGAGTAGCCGCCCGCACCACCACCGGGCCGGCCGACGTGACGTCCTCAAGGTCGGCGTACACGCCGGATGCGCCCGTCTCCGGTTCGCTCAGCCGTGTGTACCGGAAGTCCTCGGCGAGCGGGAGTCCGGCGGCGGCCAGGACCTCGTCGACGCCCGCGCGCGCGGCGGCCCGTTCCCAGACCTCGTCGCGTACGGCCTCGGGGACCATGGCGACGTCGTCGCTGTCGGGGCCGGGCGCCAGCAGCGTCCCGCCGCGGTGCCAGGCCGACCACGCGTCGAGCGCGTCACGGTAGAAGACTCCGCGCACGCCAGGATGCTCGGTCAGTTCCAGGACGAACAGCGCCAGGGCCGCAACGTCGCCCTCGGCGTCGTGCAGGATCTCCGCCACCTCTTCCACGTGGAGGAAGAGGGTGTCCCGGATCAGCTCGGGCCCAAGGAACCGTGGGCCGCCGTAGACCACGAGCCGACCGCGGCCAGCGGGGACGTCGGCGTCCGCGAGTGCGGCCCGGCCTTCCTCGACGCGGCCGGCCAGAGCGCCGTCCGCGAGAGCGCTGACGACGGCGATGTCGTAGCGATGGCTCGGCGAGGAGAGCAGGCACACCGGCCCCGGCCGCCGGGGAACGGCTTCCAGACCCAGCAGTTGAGCGAGCCGGACGACCGTCAGCTCCTGCATGCATTCCTCGGCCGCCTCCAGGCCCGCCGGAGGCAGGAAGGTGAGCAGACGGGCCACGGCCGGGGCGGCGGCCTCCGTCGCGGCGCCGGCCGGTACGGGCAGACACCGTCCGTGCGCGGTCACCGCGACGATCGGCCCGAGCAGCGGCACCTCGGGGTGGTAGCGCAGCGGCAGATCCTCGACGCGGCACGTCAGCCACTGCAGTGCCCGCCCGGCGCGCTCCGGGCATCGAGCGGCCTGCACAAGCTGTACGGGGTCCGCACAGGCGATCGCGGCGGCCGCGCGGACCTCGGCGGGCGTAACCCCGTAGGACACTTTGCCGCCTTCCTCACTGTCCGGGACGGCCGCGGGCTCGGGCCAGGCCGCGCAGAGCGCGGCGAGGCTCCGGTCACTCAGGCGCAGCACCAGCTCGAGGACGTCCTCCGCCCCGAATCCGAGAACCTCGCGCAGAGGCTCGTCGACAGCCACCGCGGTCATCTTCAGGACGCGCAGAACCAGCAGGGGGTGCGCGAGCTGCCCGGGGTGGACCAGCAGACGGTCCCCGCCCATGGTGAACCGCACTCGGTCACGGACATCCCCCGGATCCCGGTCCGTCACGACGCCACGCCCCGGCGCCGCCCGCACAGAGGCCTCCACCAGTACGGGCAGGTCGGCGGCACAGGCCGGGAGGCCACCGCGGGCCGGGGTGCGCAGGACGCGGGTGAACAGCAGCAACAGATGATCATGAAAGCGGGCGCTGTCCGGAGAGACAAGCGCCGCTTGGAGGAGCACGATCAGCGAGTCGGTCGAGAACCGGGCCATGGCCCGGTCGAGGACCTTCCACTCCACGCGGCGGTGCTGTGCGGAGGTGACGTGCCTGGCGCTCATCGTGCGTCCGTTCCCCGAACCGGCTGACTCAGAGAGACAGCCTCGCAGGCAACTCCCCGATCCCGCCCCTGGTTTGCTCCGAAGACGACCATGGGGTACCGGCCGGAGTTGTCCCGCAGCCCGCCATCACCCGGTGTGCGGGCACGAAACGGCCCCGGCCGCTATGCACGGGGGGACGCGGCGGCCAGGGCGCGTTGTCGCCTGCCTAGCGACCAAATCGTGTGAAGAAGGCGTCATTGGAGCGGATTGGGTCGAGGTGCCGAAAACTGATGCCGAGTCCAGCATCCCCGATGACATCCGCCAGGCACCTGCGCGCTCCACTTCACCCCTGCTCAGCGGCACCACCGGCGTCGACTACGACCCGGCACCCAGGTTCGAGACACCCGCGCCCGGTTGATGCCGGCCGGTGCCGCCCCCCCACACCCTGGTGTCGCGTCTACGCGGCCTGCCGCGCGCCGCCGGCCGGGCGGGCGAGGTAGGCGGCAAGGGACCGCTCCAGTTCCAGGTTCACGTCCGTCGGGTCACCGGTGACGGGCGGCTCCAGCACGTAGCCGTGAGGCGGGCACCAATCGCTCCTCGGCTCTTCCAGGCCCGGGAGCTGCTCGGCCGTCGGCGCCCCGCCCCACAGGTGCGCCACCTCGGCGGCGACTTGCTCGGGCAGGGTCATCAGGGGGCAGGCCAGGTCGCTCAGACAGCTGCCGAGGGACTCGCCGTGGGCCGCTTCGAGGAAGGTGAACCACCCGCGGGTGTCCGTCCACCCGACCACCCATCGCCGCGGCTGTCCTTCATCGGCTTCGCGGTCCGCATAGTCCTCGCCGAGCGTGATGTAGATCCGGCGGTCTTCGTCGACCTGCCTTTCTGCTCAGGCGACCTGGCGGCCGGGAGTTCGACGAGGACGCGCTGGCGCATCGCCGCGATGAAGGGGGTGCGGGCGCGGACGTCACCGAGGGCGCGCTGCTCGTACGCGGAAGCGCTGCCAAGGCCGTGCCACGGGCCGGGCCCAGGACAGCAGGATGAGCCGCATCCGCAGTCGCGGGCCACGCCCGCCGTCAGGATCCCGGACCGCAGCCCGATGACCTCGACCGCCCCGTGGGCCGGCCGAGTGCTCCTCAATGCCGGTCACGTCGACGCAGTACCACTGCGCTTCTTCGTGACGGCCGTCGGGAGCGGCCCAGCAGACTCCCAGCCGCATGCGACGTCCCGGGGCCGTGACACCGGGAAGAATCCGGTGCAGCTGTTCAAGTGCCACCGGGGGACGGTCGCTCAGGACGAGGCAGCCCGTCGTCTTGAACGGCTCGTCGGTGTCCAGGGCGAAGGTGTCGAACACTTCTCCGGGCGCAGAACCTCCCCACTCATCTTCTGGTTGACCTCGTGATCGGGGTGTTCATAACCCGTCTCGTCCCCCCACGGCAGATAGGCCTCCGCGGCTGCGGTGAGAGTTTCGTCCATGATCGAGTAGTCGAACTCGGACGGGGCGAGACGGGCGAAGGCGGACAGCGGGATGCCGTACCAGTCCTCCTCGCTCTCCTCGGCATCGAAGGGATCCTCAGCCATGCACTGGGCGGATTCGGCCCGCTCGGCGGCGCGATTGCAGGTGATGGTTATCGCCAGGTCCTCACCGTGCGTACGGGGGACCGGCAGCGCACCTGCACGGACGTCGGCGGCCAAGTCCGCGAACGCCCGGGCTACTTGGAGCCGGAATGTCTGGTCCTGCCGGTCGGCGCAGCGGGGCAGACGCATGAAGAGGATGTCCTCGGGGTCCTCGTCGTCCGGGATCAGCGGCACGTAGGGCTCGTCCGTCCACTCCAGGGCCTCGTGGTAGCCGATGTCAGCGAGCTCTTCGGCGACGCCCGCCCACAGCAAGGCACCTGCCGGCGAGAGCATGTCGGCCCGCGGTCCGCGTGGGCGATCGCCCGCCCTCTCATTCAGTGCCGCCCAGGCGTCGCCCTCCACCAGGCTCAGAAGGACCGGCGTACCAGCGCAGTCTCGACGTCGACGATGAGCTTGTCGAAGTCGGTGCGCTGCTCGACTCGGGTCGCCTCGACCTTGTAGGTGACCTTGAGAACGGGCGAGTAGATCGAGTCGACCGGGATGCGCCCGATCTCCTGACCGACCTGCTTGTTCTGGACGGCGGAGACATAGCCGCGACCGCGCTCGACGGTCAGCTCCATCTCGAGCTTGCCCTTGCCGTTCAGCGTTGCGAGGACCAGGTGCGGGTTGTGCACCTCGACACCGGCCGGCGGCGCGATGTCAGCAGCGGTGACCAGGCCGGGACCCTGCTTTCGCAGGTACATCACGACCGGCTCGTCGTGCGCCGAAGAAAGGTCCAGCTGTTTGATGTTGAGGATGAGGTCGGTGACCTCCTCCTTGACGCCCGGCACGGTGGTGAACTCGTGCAGGACACCGTCGATACGGATGGACGTGACGGCCGCACCCGGGATCGAGGAGAGGAGCGTACGGCGCAGGGAGTTGCCGAGCGTGTAGCCGAAGCCCGGTTCCAGTGGCTCAAGGGTGAACCGGGAGCGGAACTCGTCCACGACCTCTTCGGTCAGCGAGGGGCGGAGCAATCAGCATGCGGTGGTGCCTCCAGATTTCGGCGCCCACTATGTGACGCCATAGACACCGCACGGTATCGGCAATGGCGACCGTGCCCGGGAATCCGCCGTCACCGATCGGGCCTGGGCGGCATTTACCCCGGGAAGCTGCCGGACCGGATGGTCAAGGGTGGGGCCCCGCCAGTCCGGCAGCACCTCGCCGCCGGCCGCCGCTCTGCCTGCCGTGGGGTGGGCCCGACGCCTTCGATGACGAGCGGCCCCGGCTGCGCTCGGCCCCGGCTCTGATCGGACACCTCTTGTCGCCAGAGGGCCGACTCTCCCGGGTCGGAGTTCTACGGCCCAGTAGTGCGTCATCCCCAAGCGAAGGCCCACGCATCATAGAGCCCATGTGCGGCCAGGGCCGGGAAGAGCGACCGCTGCCACAGAGTGACAGCCGTGGTGATCACCGCGTTGGCCACCGCGTGCGCGACGTTGACGCTCCCCCCGATGGTGTGCCCGGCCGCGAACACAACCGCCGAAGCTGCGATGGCGGTGCCCATCAGTGACCACCGCACCCACCGGCGCCCCGTCCAACTGCCGCGATGCTGCGCCGCGAGGAGGGCCAGCAACAGCGCCAACAAAGGTCCCCGAAAAGCAAGTTCCTCCAGCGGAGCGGGGGCGATGAGCCCGTACATGAACCGGATCGGCGTCGAGGTCTGCGCAACGGCGATGAGTCGCGGGTCCTCGTCGGCGGGAACTGACGTCAGGCCCGGAAAGAGAGCCAGGAGCTTCGCCATCGCCCACAAGGCCACCGCGGCGGCGGCCCCTACAGCCGCCCACCGCAGCGTCTGCCGCATCGACACCGGCGCCCGTAGTCCCATGCCGTCGACGAGCCGGCCACCGGCGACCCGCACCGATATCGTCCCCGCGCCGAACGACGCGAAGACCGCCGTAGCCACAAGCCCTGCCGCCGCACCGATCGACGTGAGGAAACTCCGCGGGCTTTCACCGCCCCACGGCACGAACCCCGGTAGGAAGGTGAACACCTCCTGCACCGCCGCCGCAGTCATCAGCGCGGCGCCCCACACGACGACGCACGCCACCAGGTCACCAGCCCGTTCGCCGATCGAGCTCGACCGGTCCGCTCGGTCGTCGACCACGGATTCCGTGCCGTTGGCGTCCACCTGACCCCCAAATACTTGTGACCACACAGCTTGCCGCAGAGATCGCGGTCCCTGCTCGCCGCGCGCTTTCCGGGTGGTCACCAGCCGATGGTCAGGCGGCGCTCGGGCCGAGTGACACGGTGGCCGGGTGCGAGACGGGCGTCAGGTGTGGCAGCGGGACAACTGACAGCTACTGAGCGTTGCCGCTGCTCATGATCGTCCGGATTTGCTCGGACGGTGCTCACGCGGAATTGCTCACGAAACCGCGGATCCTGGACCGGTTGTAGGTTCCGCGGGTTCGTGGGCACGCGTGATCCTCTGGCCTGCGGCGTCCGAGTCCGTGAGCAATACCGATGCCTCGTTTCAAGACGCGATCATGAGCAATCCGGGCCCTCAGCAACGGACTTCGCGCCCGATCGACCCGGCAAGCCGCAGGTCGCGAGATCCATTGCTCACCGAACCGCGCAATTGTTCATTCATTGCCCATTCCACGGGTCCGTTGTCCATCGAGACGCGGAACCTACACCGGTTCTCACGCACTCGCCGCCGCCAGCAGCGAATTGAGAAGTGCCACCGTCTCGGGGGAGTTGTCGAGCCCGGTCTCGGTCGCGATCCTGTTGAGCTGATGGGCGGTGCGCTCGATGCCGGCCCGGTCGCCGGTCTCGCTGTAGATCTGGAACAGGTCGCGGTACAGCAGTTCGGCCTGGATGTCGCAGGTCAGTCCGACGGATGCGGCGTTCGCCGCGGCCCGGAAGTCGCGGGCGGCAGTACGGCGCACGGCGAGCTCGTGGGCGACGTCCACGGTGGCGGAGATCATCTCCTGGATGTCGTGCTCGGCCCACACGTAGCGGCTCTGGTCGATGCCGGAGAACGGCCTGCCACGGACGAGGGCCAGGGCGTGGGCGAGCGCGGTGTCGGCGTCCTCACCCTGGCGGTGCATGCCCTGGCGGTAGAGGTCCTTGAACTGGTGCCAGTCGGCGGTGACGTCCTCGCTGAACGTGTAGACGCCGTTGTTGATGGGCGGCAGGTAGAAGCTGTCGGGAGCGTCGGCGGGGAGGCGGGGATCGCGTCCGAACCAGGCCCGCAGCTTGCTGATGAGGGCGTTCCGGGTGCCCGCGAGCATCCGCTGGCCTGGCCAGATTGCTTCGTCGAGTTCGCGCCGGCCGTGGCCGGGGTGCAGGACGAGCCATGTTGCGATCTCGGTGAGTGTGTTGCGCCGGTAGGACTCGACGCGGCCGAGGGCTCCGGCCACGTCGACCGAGCCCAGGACGCGGATCTGCGGGGCGGCGGGTGGGTCGGGCGGCGTGTTCAGCGCGGCGAGCACGCTGGAGGTGACGGCGGTGACCCGGGCCAGGGGCGGTTCCGGAGCCTGCACGGTGGCCGGCACGGGTGCGAAGGCGTCGTCTTCTTCCCCATCGCCGACGGCGGCGTCGGCAAGGGCGCGGGCGGGGTCAGCGGAGTCGGGTTCTTCGGTGTCGGAATCGGTGACGTCCTGCGGTACGTCGAAGGGGGAGTGGCCGTGCCGCTCGTCGAGGACTTCGGCGAAGACGTCGTCGAAGTCCACCGGGGCCTCGCCGTCAGGGTCATCAGGAAGCGTCGGCTTGTTCATGACTACCGGGGCGGGCGCGTCCGGGTCGCTGACGGCGGCGCTCAGGGCGCTGTTCTCTTCCGCAGCCCACGGGTCCTCGGACGGGTACGAAGCCGCTTCGGCCGGGAAGTCGTCGTCCGTCGGCGGGCTCTGCAGAATCGCGGGCCCGTTCTGCGGGTCGATCCCGATGCCGGCGGCCTCCGGTGACAGGCCGTTGTCGGGGTCCGGTTCCGGCCCGTAGTCCGCGAATCCGTCGGCAGCGTCGCCGGCCGCCTGCGGGGCCAGTGCGGTGAGGTCGGGCAGAGCTACGGCGGAGTTGCCCGCGGAAGTGGTGGTGACGTGGACTTGGACGGGTGGCACCGGCGGGCTGCCGGCGGTGGCCTGCGGGGTGAGACCCGAGTCGTCGGGCCCATCCGGTTCGTTGGGGAGCGGCCCGTTCGGTTCTGCGGTCCATGCGGGGGCGGGGGCGTCGGCGGTGCTGTTGGCTGTGGCCAGCAGTTCCAGCAGCGGGGCGTACGCCTCGGCTTCCAGGCGCTGCAGGGTGACGGTCAGGTCCAGGCCCGGCAGTTCGACTTCGGCGCCGGGGGTGGCCGGCACCAGCCAGGTGCCGGGTAGCTCCAGGGCGCTCTCGGTGGCGGTGATCACGGCGAGTGCGGTGCGTGGGCGGGAGGAGAGCAGGTCGGCCAGGCCCTCGGCGTGCTGTCCGGTGGGGGCCGTCGGGCACATGAGGACCTGGGGGGTCCAGGTGTCACCGCCGTCGGTGGCCAGGCGGGCGGAGAGCAGGCTGTCCGCGCCGGCCGTGTCCAGGGCGCCGCGCTGGAGGGCGTCGTGCGCGTGCAGTTCGTCGAGCGCGGTTGCGAGGGCTTCATGGTGATGGACGCGGGCGGGGAAGACGTTTTCGAGCTCGGCGCCGAGTCCGGACAGCAGCAGGGAGGTGTCGTCGGTGAGCGCGGAGGAGGCGAGCTCGACCGCCAGTCCGAGCATGATCGCGGCCACATCCTGGGCGCTGCCTTGGAGTTGGAGGAGACCGATGCTTTCCAGGTTGACCAGAACCGGGTCGCCATCGGGGGTCTCCCCGATGCTGACCAGCCCCGGGTAGGGGGCGTTGATGTCGCGGGCTTCGTCGGTGGACAGCAGTGCGGCGCCTCGGCCGGGGCACCACCACAGCGAGGGGTTGGACTCGCTTTCGGTGAAAGGGGCGATGGCCGGGGCCGGAGCTGAGAGGTGCAGTTCGAGGCCGCGGGCATCGAGCCGGGCTGCTTCGATTTCGGGCAGGGGCCGGCCGGTCCGGGCGCAGTTCGCGGCCAGCGTGCGCAGGGCCTGGTGGAGCAGGTCGAGGCCGTCGGCGAACGAGGTGTTGCGCAGTTCCTGCTCGAGGTTGGCGCTGGGCGTGTTCTGGGCGGGCATCGGGATGCGCCGCTTGTGGCGGCGGCGGCGCTGCTGGTGGGCTCGGCGCGCGCCGAGCGCGGCCAGGACGGCGGCGGCGAACAGGCTCGTGACGGCGGCCGCGGTGACGGCGATGCTCGGGCCGTCGTCCTGGGGCGCGGGCTCGGCCGCTGGCGTGGACTGCTCGGGGGCAGGGTCGGCGGGGGAGGAGGGCATGGGGTCCCGGTTGGTGTCGGAGCCGGCGGCATCGTGGTCGGGGGGTTCGGGTTGCCGGGACGGGTCCTTCGTGTCGGCGTCCTGGTCTGTCTGGGGGTCCTGTTCATCAGTGGGGTGTTTGTCGGCGGGCTTGTCCTGTGAGGGGGCGGAGCCGGTCTGGGGCAGGGCCAGCTTCCAGCCGGGGAAGATCGTGTCGGGGTCGGTGAACGTGCGGCCGTCGTCCTGCTTGTGGCCCTGGTTGAGGCGGGCGATGTCCATGTAGTCGGCGGCGTCCCCGAGCTCGTTCTCGGCGATCTCGGAGAGTGTTTCCCCGGTGCGCACGGTGTGTTCGCTGTGACGGGCGTCGGAGGGCTCCGCTTGCTGGTCCTGCTGCTTCCAGTCCTTGGGCATGAGCAGTTTCCAGCCTGGTTGAAGGACGCCGCGCGCGGAGAAGGTCGTGCCGTCGGTCATGGTGCGGCCGTCGTTGGCCTGGGCGATTTCCGTCCAGCGCCCGGCGTCCCCGAGTTCCTGCAGGGCGATCTTGGTGAGGCTGTCCCGGGGCTGGACGGTGTAGCTGGTGGAGGTGGCGGCCGCGGGAGCGGACTGGGGTGCGCTGGAGGGCACGGACTGCGGTGCTGCGGTGGAGACGGCCGGCGCGTGCGCGGGTGCGCCGTTCGATGGTGCGGCCATGGCGGCCTGGGCGGGCAGCAGGAGCAGGACACCGCCGACGAGGGTGGCCGCCAGCCGCTGGACACCCATGGAGGGCATGGTCAGGCTCGGCCGGCCGCGCAGCTGGGCGGGGATTTCCATCAAGGTGCACAGGGCGAAGACAGCCCAGCCGATCCAGCCGCCCGCCATGACCACGGCGAAGAACGGTGCGCCGAGGTTGCGGGACGTCATCAGGGCGGTGATCTCGTCGAGGGAGACCCCGTGGGGCAGGAGCACGCTGGTGAGGAACCACAGCAGGGCGGGCACGCCGACCAGCAGCGCGAGCAGGGCCAGCAGGCTGGCCAGGCCGCGCAACAGGTTGACGGTGAGACTGCGGGATCGGCGGGGTGTCATAACGGGGTTCACTCCTCAGGTGCGCCGACGCCGTGGAGCAGTTCGGCCGAGGCGTGGCCTTGGACGTCCAGCGAGGGCTGGCCGAGGATCTGCAGGAAGACGGTGGGACGTTGGGTGGTGACGTCGACGGTGATGGTGGTGCCGTTGCCATCGACGGTGACCGTGCCGTCCACACTGGCGGCACTCAGGTAGCGGCGGGCTTCGGCGGAGGCTTTGCCCGGATCCAGGACGACGGCGTCGCCGGGGACCGCCTGGGCGGGGTCGATGGCCTGCGCCCCGGCGCGCGCCGCTTCGGCGGCGATCGCGTCGGCGTGCTCGATGTCGCGGAGCTTGCCGCCCAGGTCGTAGGTGATTCCGAGCATGACCAGCAGCGGGATCACCATGAGGATCCACCACAGCGACAGAGAGCCGCGGTCGGTGCGCATCGGGGCGAGGAGCGTGCGAAGACGCGGCAGGTGGTTCATCGCTGGCGGTACCTGTCGATGACGGAGGTAAAGGACGATTCGACCGTCTTGGAGCCGAATCCGGGTCCCAGGTCGGCAAGTTGCACCGTGCACCGCACGCGCGAGGTGACCGCCCCGTACTGGCCCAGCGGCGCGGAGAACCCGGAGGTGTCGACGGTGACCGACGTGCTGGAGCAGTGCAGCTTGCTGTCGTCGAACGCCGACTGCGCTGCCGCCCTCGCCCGCGGGTAGGCCTCGCCCGCGGTACGCGCGAGGGAGGCCTCGCGGGCAGCGTCGGCGGCCGCGGCATCGACCGCGTTGCTTGAGGTGATGATGCGTCCGGCGACCATGGCCAGCGCGAAGAACAGCAGGGCGGCCGGCACCCACATGACGAACTCGACTGCGATGCGGCCCTCGTCGTCGGCCAGCTTCCGGCGCACGGGTGCGCTCACGGGTTGGACCACCTTTCCACCGGGCCGGTGGCGTGCTCTCTCACGGTGATGTTCAGGCCGAGCACGGACTGGGCCTTTCCGGTCACGGTGAACTCGATGCGCTCGGCGCCGCTGGTGACGCTGACCCGCGGGCTGAGCAGACTGTCCGGGGCCCGGGCGAACAGGGCGTCGGCGCGCGCGAGGCCCTCGTCGGTGGAGCTGCCGTAGCCGCGGGCACCGGCGATCGCCTCGCGTGCGGCGGTAGTCGCCAGGGTCTTGGCGTAGTAGATGTTGCAGGCCTCCGCGAGCAGGAGAGCGATCAGGAGTGCCGCCGGAAAGATCATCAGAGCCTCCAGTGACGCGTCACCGTCGTCCTTGCGCAGCCGTCTCGCCACGCGGCGCAGCCACGCAGATCGGGGCATCACAGCCCCGTCATTCCATCGAGCTTGGCCTGGCCCAGGACCTTGAACGCGGCTATGGCGATGGCGGCGAACGCCACGACCCCCACGATCCACATGATCATGCTGATGTTGTTATCGCCCCGTTCGCCGTCCTCACGCAGTTCGTCCAGGTGCTGGTGGAGGGACGTGGTGAGACGGAGCACGGCGGCGTGGACGGTGACGGCGATGCGCAGGTTCAGGTCGTTGATCACGGTGGTGCTCCCTTGCTGTTCAGACGGAGAAGATGCGCGCTACGGCCGGGAAACCGAAGAAGACGAGCAGCACCATGGACAGCAGGGTCACGGGCACTACGAGGCTTTCGGAGGCGGCGTTGGCGCGGGCCTGGTCGTCGGCGGCCTGTTCGTCGGCGAGGCTTTCGGCCCGACTGCGCAGGGTGGTGTAGATGGCGGCACCGTCGGTGCCGGCGCTGCTGACGATGTCGGCGATGTCGGCGGCGGCCGGTACGTCGAGTTCGTCGGCGATCTGCCGCAGTGCCTCCCAGGCGGGCGCCCGGTCGAGGCGGGCGCGCAGCAGGGCGGCGCGCAGGCGCTGGAAGGGCCAGCCGCTGCCGACTTCGGCGGGCCGTTCCAGGGTGTCCTGGGCGCCGGCGCTGGATACCCGTTCCATGGCGGCGAGTTCGGCGTACGCCATGATCGCCTGGGTGGCCTCGGCTCGGGCGCGGGTGGCGCGCTTGGCGAGTTGGGCGTCGGGAACGAACCACATTGCTGCGCCGGTCAGCAGGCCGACCAGGCTGGACAGGATGATGGGGAACTGGATGCCGGCCATTGCGACGATCAGCGTGAACAGGGAGGGCAGGAGAAGCCCGACGGCGAAGTGCAGCAGCTTCGCCCCGAACAGCTCCCCGACCGATTCGCCGACGAGGTTCAGGTTCTTGACGGGGATGGTGATGCCGGGCAGGTGACGCACCCGTTCGGCGACGGCGTCACCAGCGCGGGTCAGGGCAGGGGGCTCGTCACCGGACGTGTGGGACCGGGGAGCGGCGGCGGTTCCGTGCAGGCGCTCCAGGGCGGGGCCGAGGGCGGGGCCGGACGGGAAGAGCTCGCGTACGAGCAGGAACAGGCCGGCGCCCATGCCGGCGCCGATGAGCAGGGCAAGGGCGAGCGGGGTCACTTGGCCACCTCCGTCTGGTCGACCGGCTGGGCGGAGGATGCGGCGGGGGCGCCGGTGCCCATGAAGCCCGGCAGCGTGACGGTGGTCCCCAGCCGGTTCATCCACCAGAACAGAGCGACGACCGCGGCCATCAGCACCAGCATGACTATCATTCCCAAGGGGGTTCCGTATGGTGCGACCTGCTCCTTGTTGAAGGAGGTGGCGATGACGACGACGACGGTGATGGCGCAGATCCAGCGGACCGTGGTGCGGTGCTTGGCCCGTTCGGCCTCGGTGTCGCGCCGGCGGCGGACGATGTCCTTGGTGCGGCTTCCCAGGTCGGACAGGACGTCGGCCAGGCCCGGACCGCGGTCGCGGATGCGCAGCAGCAGGGCCGCGGCGACGAGGTCGGCCCGCGGATCGCCAAGGGCCCGGGCGAACGCGGTCAGGGCCTCGCGCGGCTCCATCCGCGAGTGCAGCCGTACCGCCAGGTCGGCGATCTCCCGCTCGATCGGCTTGGGCGCGGTGCGCACCGATGTGGCGATCGCGTCCTCGATGCCGATGCCCGTCTTCACCAGGTCGGACAGCCGCTTGGTCCACTGGGCGAGCGCCTCAAGGCGCTCGATCTGCTCGGTGGCGTTCTTGTTGGGGCTGAGCAGCCAGGGCAGGAAGAACACGGCGAGGGCCATGATGAAGGCGGAGGGCAGCCAGCCGGTGACGGCCCAGATCAGCATGCCGCCCGCGGCCGCGCCTCCGATCTGAAGGCGCAGGATGCGGCGGGCCCGGGGCGGCCGGGCCTGGCGGACCTTCACCGGGCGGGCACTGGTCGGTGCGGGGGTGCCCCGCACCCCGGCGATCAGGAGGAGCAGGCCCATCACGGAGCCGGCGGTGGCGAATCCGGCGATCAGCATTCCCATGCTCAGGCCACCTTGCCGTTCGGTCGGGACGTCCAGGCCCCGATGTTCTGGTAGGTGGAGAGCCACTCCGGGTTGAATCCGGCGCGGAGCAGGTCGTCGAGGCAGGCCGGCTGGATGCCCGTGGGCACGGCCCGGCCGTCGGGACCCGGGGTGAAGATGCGGTTGAAGGCCGGGGCCCCGGTGAGTTCGCTGAACTCGCTGGTGACTTCCAGGACCTGGTTGACGAAACGTTCCTTCCGTCCGCCGTGCTCGGTCTGGTCGTCCATGTGGATGTGTACGACGAAGTCGAGCGCCATGCCGGAGGTGAGGTAGGCGAGTTCCTGGGTCATGCCACCGCCGTGCTGGATGCACAGCTGGGCGATCCGCGCGAACACCGCGTCAGCGCGCTTGACGTGGATGGTGCACATCGAGCCGCCCTCGCCGGCGCTCATGGCCTGCAGCATCGGCACGATCTCCCGTGAGCGGACCTCGCCGACGATCATGCGGCGCAGCATCATGCGCAGCGACGGCGCGATCAGGTCGGCCAGTTCGATCTCACCGGCGTCCCGCCCGTCGACCCGCTCGCCGTTGCCCTCCCGCGCCTCCATCGGCACGACCTGCTGCAGGTGGCCGACCTCGTGGAGAAAGAGCTCGTACTCGGTCTCCAGGGTCCCGACCCGCTCCTGGGGGTCGATCTCCCGGGCGAGGGCGATGAGCATGGTTGTCTTCCCCACCCCCTGCGTTCCGCTGATCATGATGTTCTTGCGGGCGGTCATCGCGGCGCGCAGGAAGTACATCAGGCTCGCGTCGATGGTGCCGAACTCGACGAGCTTTTCCAGGCTGGCGTCGCGCACCCGCTGCTTGCGGATGACGACGTAGGGGCGCGGGGTGACTTCGGTCAGGGCCTGAAGGCGCGAGGTGTCCGACAGGCGCAGGGCCAGGGTGGGGGAGGCCTTGGACAGGCTGCGCTCACCGGCGCCGTGGCGCCGGGCGAGCATCTGCAGCAGCTCGACGAGTTCCTCGTCGGACTCGGCGATCGGCGCGACCTTGCGGTTGGGCTGGCTCGCGTAGTCCACCCACACGTCGTCGCACCCGTTGATGAGGATGTTCTCGACGCTGTCGTCGTCCAGATAGGGCTGGAGCCGGCCGTGGGCGAACTGCAGGTCGAAGAGGGCCTGGGCCAGGCCCGTTTCGTCCGCGGAGGTCGGAGAGATCTGCCGAGATGCGGAGAAATCGGCTGCCCAGCGGGCCACGAGGTCCTGGATGAGTTCCCAGCCGCACTGCTCGGCCTCCTCGCCCGTCATCTCCTTGCCGGCCGATTCCTTGTAGGCCTGGTACTCCGGCGCCATTCGCGTGCTGAGTTCGTCGCGCAGCGCGCGCACGGTGCCCCAGTCCCACAACGCCGCGCGCCCCGCAGCCGTGGGCGCGCCGGGGAGCACAACGGGGCCGGAGGCCACGGGAGTGGAGTCGCCGCGGCGCGGGGCGGCGGGAGAGAACTGCCCGTGGCCGGAGGAGTCCGGCCCGGGGAAGAGCGGCCTACCTCGCTGTGTCATGAGTGGCTCCCTTCGTGGTCAGGCGGCGCAGGAGGGTGGTGGGGCGTTGCTCGGCCGGGGCGTGCAGGCGCAGTTGCTCCTGTACGGCCAGGGCCTGGAGGGTGCGGGACATCTCGGCGGCTTTGCGCATCAGCGGCGTGTTCGCGAAGCCGCGCCCGCCGTCCCCGCCGTGGGTCAGCACGCGGGCGGTCTTCTCGTCAAAGGGCAGCTCTGCGAAGACCGGCAACTGCAGCTCCTCGGCGATGTCGCGCGGCCGGAACTGTCCTTCGCCGATCACCACCAGTCCGATGCGGCTGCTGTCGCGTCCGTGCATCTGCAGCGCGGCGCGCAGGGCGTCCACCCGGGGCTTGGCCGCGTGTGCGGCGCGCAGCGTGCCGCGGACGACGACCAGCGTCAGGTCCGCGCTGCGGGCCAGGGCGCTGGCCGCGCCTGCGGCACCGGAGCGGCCCAGGTCGACCAGGAGGTCGTATCCGGGTTCGCGCTGTTCGAGGTCGCTGAACAACTGGCTGAGGCGGGGCCACGTCTGGTGCAGTCCCACGGCCTGGGCCGGGCTGATCAACCCGGGGAGCAGCAGCCGGTTGGCGTCTGCCTCCGGCTCGGACAGGTTGAGCAGTTGCTGCCAGAACACCTCCTCCAGATGGCCGCGGCGGTCGGCGGTCTGCAGGTGGTGCAGGCCGCGGTCGCCGAAGACGCGCGACTCGAGGTAGCCGGCGGCCACCGACCCGCCGTCGGGGTCGCATTCGGCCAGCACCACTCGCCGCCCGTTCGGCAGAGGCCACGTGAGCAGGGCCGAGAGCGCGGTGGCGGTGACGCCGGGCCCGCCGCTGGCGCCGCAGAACGCGATGACAGTCATCTCAGCCCTCCACCGGAACGATCACCAGGGAAACCTCGCCGGAGGCGGCCCAGGTGGCCAGCCGAATCCCGTCGAGCGCGCTGACCGCGAGATCGACCACACGGTCGCCGCTGTTGTCCGCGCTTCCCACCTCGATGACGGTGGCCTGCAGGGTCTGGCCGGCCGTCTTGTCGTCGTCCGCGGCTCCCGTCGCCGACTCCTTGGGTGTGTGGATCACCTTGACCGTCTGCCCGGGAGTCAGCCGGGTCGCCGGAAGCCGTGAGGACGCCAGCGACACCCCCACGAGCTGCTCACCGGCTTTGACCAGCGGCTCGTCGGTGACCGACGAGCGGGTCATCAGGCTGCCGCGTGACAGGCCCACCGTGGTGCGCTTCCCGATCAGCTTGTTCAGGTCCGCGGCCGGCACCGGCTTGAGCGCCGGGTCGGTGGCGATCTGCGCCTCGATGAGGTCCTCGGCCTTGAGCTCCGCGCCCATAGGCACATCCCGGGCGACGGCGACGACCGGCTCACGGTGACTGGTCACCGTGTACAGCCAGCCGCCGGCGCCTCCGCATACACAGATCACGGCCACACCGAGCGCGATCCAGCTGGACCTGCGGCGGCGGACGACGGGTTGGCGTACCAGCGGCTGCGGGGCGGGTGCCGGTCGTGTGGTGTCGGGGTCTGACGGGCTGGGTGCGGTGCTCATGGACGGCTTCCTTCAGGGTGCGGGAGCATCAGGGCTTGGCGACGGCCTGGGCCTCGCCGATGGTGATCTGGGCGGGCTCGGCGACCCGCGTGGTGGTGATGTCGCCCTCCTGGCCGCCGCCGGCCCAGTGGACGGTCCAGGTCGTGATGGCCGTGACGGTGAAGGCCTTGTCCGGCTGGGAACTGGACGTCTTGGTGTAGCGGTAGCCGCAGTCAGGACTGGGCTGCCCGCCGAAGCGCTTCTCGTACGGCGTTCCTGCTGTGGTGCACTCCTTGGAGCCGCCGTCGCCCATCGTGTACGCGATCTTCTTCACGTTGGCGGTAGCAGTGACCGTGATCCCTGGTGCGGATGCGCTGGCGGTCATCGGGCCCCAGGTTCGAGGGGTCTTGTTGTTCCAGATCCACACCGGCATGCCGACCAGGCCGGCCTTTCCCGCCTTGGGGGCGCTGCCGATGTCGGCGCCCAGGAGCCGCATCTTCTTGATTGCTTCCTGGGCGAGTTCCTCGGCTGTCGGGCCGCCGCCGAAGCCCGGCGGGTTCAGGCTCCAGGTGGAGCCGCCCATGAGTTCACGGCCGGCGCCGGGGCAGGTCACGTTGTAGACCTTGCCCTTGGCGCGCGCAGCATCGTCGCCGGGTGCCGCGGTGCCCCACTCCCAGTCGGCGGCGTCCTTGGCCGGCTGCGGCTCCAGGATCTCCCAGTAGCACTGGCCAGCCGGGTTGAACCAGCCCATTTCGGGGTCGTGACAGGGGACTTCGCCGATGTCGTCCCACTCGATGAAGCACTTCGCGCTGCCCCCGGTGCCCCCGCCGCCCGGCTTGCCGCCAGGCTTGTCCGGCTTATCAGGCTTGTCCTGGCTGCCGCCACCACCTGCGTTGAGGTCGCAGTCGGGGACCAGATCGGGGCACTCGACGCCTCCGCCGGGCTTGTCGCCGTCGACTGCGGCCACCCCGGCAGTCAGGCCCAGGTGGAACGGCACGAGGACTGCGGCGGCCGTGAGGAGAGTCCCGCGGCCGCGCAGGCTCAGCATGTCGACCCCTTGTCGATGGTGGAGTCGGTGATCATCCACTTCCCGCTGCCGTACTGAGCCTTGGAGGTCTGCACCTTGCGCCGGCTGTCGCCGGCGAGCTCGGACTTCTTGCCCGTCTTGCTGTTCTGAGGAACGAAGTGAGTGCTGTCCACGCAGTCGACGATCGTCGCGCTCTTCGAGTCGCCGCCCAGCGAGAGCGTGACCTTCGGGTCGTCCTTCAGCTTCGGCTCGCCCTTCACCACCAGGTCGTTGTTCTGGTAGTAGAAGGCCGCTGCCCGCACCTTCGCCAAGGCCTTGTCTGCGGCGTACTTCTCCAGCTGAGCGCCCTTGAACGAGCCGCTGCCGTAGATCTTGACCTGCTCCGTCCACATGCCGCGGTAGGCGGCCAGCACCTGCTTCCGGGCCTCCTCCTCCGGGCCGGCCGAGGGCGATGTGCTGGTGGCAGCCGGGGCGGACGGCGTCTTCCGTGCCGGGGCGTCCGAACCGCCGCCGCAGCCCGCCAGGAGCATCACGGCGCACAACCCTGCCGCCGTGGCGCCCGCGCGCGTCGTGACGGTCTTCGGAACGTTTACCTCGAAAGACGGTGCCATGGGCATATTCCCCTCAATTGTGGTCGTGGAAGTGCGCCGTGCGGCACACCCGGCACTGACCGGATCTACGCGATGGGGCGCGTGCGAGCTAAGGAGCGTACGTGGTCAACAGGGGCCTCGGCATGGTCATTTCGCGCTGGCGCATCCTGGGAGCAGGAGCCGAGAGAGCTGTACGGCGTGTGTGGACGGCCGAGCGGGCCACCACCTCGTACGGTCTGTGGAGCGCGTCGGCCGCCCGTGCCAGGACCGGAGCCTCCGCTGCCGCGAGACCCCGCTCGGTCCGGGACCAACGGGCCTGCGGCAGCCCCAGCATCCGTGCCAGATCCCGCTGCCGGATCCCGGCCTCGACCCGCAGACGGGCCAGATCCGCAGCGTCGACCGGCACGAGCAGCGCGCGGACCTCGACGCGCAGCGCCCTCGCCAGTGCCGTCAGCGTGCTCAGCTGGGGGGTACGGCGCCCGAGTTCGTACAGGCTGATGTGTGCCGCGCTCAGGCTGGGCTCGTCCCGGGAAGCCGCCTGCGCCAGGCCCTCCCGGGACAGCTGCGCAGCCGTGCGTTCGCTCAGCAGTGAGACCGGAGCGAAGTCGGTCACCCCGCGACCGGCCACCGGCACGTCCTTCCTGGGCGCGCCCGGCCCCCTGCAGCGCGCTCCTGATCGCTGCGGCCAGTTCGGACGCATGTGAACACATATGACACCCCCTCGGCACGTAACAGACCAGCTCTCAACCACCGCCGTCTGTCGTGAATCTGAGCGGTGATCACCCCGAATCTGACACCGGACTCCATACCCGTCAAGATGCTTTTGTGATGGTTCTTCCGTTTTGACTCTTCGGGTCTGTGCACGGCACCGACGTCCGCTGAGCAGCACGGATGTCACTCCGGCGCCGCGGCCGTCCGGGCCCGCTTGCGGCGCGCCACGTTCTGCTTCACCGCGGCACTCGTCGCGGCCGCCCGCCGGTGCGCCGCCTCGATGACGGAGAACGAGGCAAGGGCCGCATACAGGCATGCGGCAATGCCCGTGCAAAACGCTCCGACAGCGGCGGGCAGCACCAGGAGGCGCCCCCACGGGGCTGGCAGGTAGATCGTCGTCAGCAGCGTGCCGACGAGACTGACGGCCAGCAGCGTGAAGAGCATGGCCCGGCACACGGCGCGCGCCGTGCTCAGCTCGGCGAGCGGCTTTCCCCCGCCGGCTCCGCGCCACAGCAACCGGCGCAGGCGAGCGAATCGGAGTCGCCGGACGGGAGCCGGTCCGGCGTGTTCTGACTTGTCCATACGAGACTCCTTGGCATTGGCGGGAACGTGCCGACCGCATAGAGGTGTGCGCGGCGGCCTCCGTGTGACATCCGGGAGGGGGAAATCTGCATGCCCCGGACGAGGACCTGCTCCCGAGAGCAGGCGCTTGCGCCGGCGGCGCGCACCGGGCCACTGGTGGCCCTGGCCTGAATCACGCCGCCAGCACCGCACCGGCGCCTTTCGACCGCGGGTGCTCCGCCCGTGATGGGCACGGGCGGAGCACCTGATCGGCGGTGCCGTCAGAGGGGCCCGGGCTGTACCTACACCGGCACGGTCCCGGCGCGCTCTCCAACCGGTGCGCGGTGACGGGACTGGACCAGCGCGAGCGCCGCCAGGTCACGCCGCAGGTGATCCGGCCCTCGGACAGCCACCGGGGCAGTTCCTCGGGCGTGACCCAGACGGGTTCGGTGAGGGACTCCATGGCTTCGGGCTGGGCGGGCTGCGCCGTCGCGGCGTCCACCTGCGCGACGAAGACGTGGATCGGGGAGGCGAGGATGCCGGTGTCCGCATGGATGACACCCAGCGGGCGGACGGTCTGGCTGACCAGCCCTGTTTCCTCGCGTAGTTCGCGGGCGGCGGCCGCTGCGAGTCCCTCGTCGCCCTCGGCGCCGCCCCGCGGGAACTCCAGGGACGCGGCGTGGACGGGGTACCGGTAGGAGGTCACGAGGGCGTATCCGCCAGGGCCGACGGGCACGACTACGACACCCTCCTGGTTCCACTGCCATCGCAGGTACTGGCCGGTAGAACCGGAGGGGGCGATCACGTCGTCGTTGAACAGGGTGCCGAAGCGGTTACGGAAAACGGCCACTTCCCGGACACGCCGGATGGGTGGCGGAGCGATGAGGGACTGCACGGACCTCGGTCCGGTCATGGTGGTCACTGGCCTCCTTCGGGGATCTCCAACGCCCATAGAGGTGTGGAAATCAGGCGGCGTGTGACATCGATGGAGCATGTTTCTCACGAGGTGGTGGTGGCCGGCGTGACGCGTCGCAGTGAAGGTGGGGCGATTTCCGCCGGTGGCTGACGGCTGCCCTGCGATGCATGGCCCTCCCCTGTTCCAGAGATGAGCGGTCTGGCTCCCCCGTCCGGAGCGCTGACTGCGGCACCGCGTCGGTTCGAGGCAGCACCTAACCGCCCGGCACGCTCGCATTCTCTGAACAGCAGCAGGCCAACCTGCTTAATGTGCCTACCACTTGTCCCAATCGCCGATCCGACCTGACGGAGCTTGTGTTGCCTACCGACCCTGAGCGCGAGCGCGCCGAAATCCTGCTGCCGGCCATGGCCCGCGCCCTGGGGCGCATCCGGTACCTCGCCCACGACGTGCCCGACATCGCCGACGTGCTCGACACCATGGACCGGTCCATAGCTGATGGCACCGCCATCCCGGTAGACCAGGTTCCGGAGGCGACTGGAACGGCCAAGTCCCCGAGCGAGAGCGAGCGCGCCCTGGACGCGCTCCTGTCCCGGGCGTTGCTCAACATGCCGGACGGCCTGACGGCAGGCCTGCCCGGCAGCGATGTCGACGCAGCAGTGGAGCAGGAGTTCCAGACCGCCTGGCAGAAGGCCGCCGAGGCCGTCGCCACCGGTGAGCTGAGCCAAGCCACCTCGATACTCCAGCACACCTCGTACCCCTCACTCGCGCGCATCGAGAACGGGCTGGCGAACTGGGCCCACTGCTTGGAGGCGGCCAAGTTCCGACGGAACCCACCCGAGCGCACGTGACCCCTCTGGGGTCGCGACCACCGCCTGGTCGGACCGGTCCCCGGTGAGTACACGACTGGGAGATCGCCAGTCCCGGAACCCGTCTAGGGTGCGGGCCGGGCCATCGGCGCGAGCGTTCGATAGCCGTGTGCGTGGCTGAGCAGGTAAATCGCTGCCTGGAGGATGAGCGCGACGCGGTGCTTGGGTGGGGTATCGATCAAGCCGTGGCAGACGTTGTTGCGCAGGTTCATGCCGCGGTCGGGGTCGATGAGGAGAAGCTCCAGGGCTCGGCTCCAATCCGCAGGATACCCGGCGGCCGGCATGCTGCGAATGAGCCCGCCCAGCTGGTCGACGGTACCGGGTGTCTGGCCCTTGGCCACAGACACGATCGGAACTCGGGGGCGCAGGAGCTGCCTGAGGATCTGCTCGACCTGGGGCAGGGCGATGCACGCGGACGCGTCGAACTCCCCCAGCCAGAAGTACCGGAAAGCGTGGGCGAGGGTTCGGGCGCGCGGCTCGGGCAGCACAGTGCCGTGGGCCAGGGCGGCGATCAGCTCGGCCTCGGCGGGTACGAAACGCTCCTGGATGTGGTCGAGCTGATCGGCGGTGAAAATTCCGAGGGCGTCCAACACGCGGACCTGCAGTTCGACGGTGTGGTCGTCGTCGGCGGCGGCGGGCGGGGTGACCTGGACAGGCCCCACGGTGTTGATGCGCGTGCGCGGAATCCGCAGCAGCCCCTCCTGCTCGCGCGCGTCGTCGGCGCGCTCGCGCATCGCCGGATGGACGTCTTCCGTGGTTCGCCACAGGGCATCTCGCAGGTCTGCGGCGGCGTCGATGTGCGCGCGCGTCATCTCGAACAGGGCACGCGGGATCTTGAGTTCGCGACCAATGCGAGTCCATCCCAGAGAGTTTGGGTCGGTGTGCTGCAGGGCCATCTCAGCACGCACCCGCAGCTCCGGCAGGCCCAGATCGCGTGCTTCGGTCGCGGCCCGGGTCAGCAGATGCAGGCGGCGGAACCCGGTGTTGACGTCGGCATCGGCGGCGTCGAGGAACGCGTTGACGATCGCGGTGTCGATGTCAGTTCGGCGGGGCCCGGATGTCACCTCTCCCCGCAGCAGCTTGAGGAAGTCGACCTGGGCGTACACATCGCTGGCGTAACGATGCGCGGCGCGTTCCGCGAGGCCCGTGATGTCGTAATCCTGGGTGCGCAGCCCTTGCAGAAGACTGTCCACCACCCTCGGTTCGTCCTCGGGGTCGCCCAGGACACGTTCCGCCAGAGCGACCATGCTTTCGGTGGCGTGCTTCCGCAGGTCGGACTGGTTGAAGGTTCGGGCGAGCTCTCCGGCCCAGCGCAGACACTCGGTCGCGAGTGCCAGCCCGGGGACACGTTCGGGGGCGGCGAGCAGAAGCGGCGCCGCGCCCAGATACCCGGAGGCGGCGCCCCGGATGCGATCGGGCTTGTGGCCGTGTCCTGCGACCAACAGCAGATGATGGAGCCGGCCCCGGACAAACGGGTCGCTCACGGCATCGGCGTACATGCTCCAGATCTTGAGCTGGTCGGCTGTGACCTCGGGCAGACTCACAGACCAAGGCCTGCGCGGGCCGCCGAAGAACGTCCCGGTGAAGCCCTGTGCCTTCCCGGTCCCAGGAAGGCGGAGGCGCAGCGCAGCGAGCAGGGCGGCGCGCTGCTCGACGGCCGTGTTCGTGTCGATGTCCGCGGCCGCCAGCACGAGGGCCATGGCCTCATAGGAGACGGCATCCTTCGCCGCTTCCATGAGCGCGCCGAGAACGTCCGGGTCGACCTGCGGCATAGGAGTCTCGCTTCCGTCGTCGCCAGTATGGGCACGACTCCAGACCGGGCCCCACCGTTTTTCTCAGGCCGGTTCTGCAGCGGCCATGCGGAGCACGCGAACTTCCCGTTCACGCCCACCACCCGCGGGGCACCGAACTCGTCGGCTTCGGGCCCGGCAGGAGCTTGGTCCAGCCGCATGGGTGGCGGCGCCGACCGACGTGCTGCGCCGGTCGGTCGTCTGCCGGGGCGGGAGCGCGCTGTCGACATCGCCCGTGAATGTAGCCCGCGGTCCGCGGCCGTCGCTTAGCCTGCCCCGATGCGTACACCGGGGGGACAGCAGGAAATCGGCCGCCGCCAGGCCCTGAAGTTGGCGACCGGTGCGGTGGGTGGGCTCGCCATCACCACCTCCGCGTGCACCGTCCTCGGCGGTGCTCCGGAGGAGGCCAAACCGCCGATCCGCAAGCCGCTGTGGACCTTCGTCCTGCCGGACAAGGACGGCATTGGCCAGGTCCTGGACGGCCCGCCGGTGCGTCACGACGGCGTGCTCTACGTCAGGTCGAAGGAGGACGGGCTGTACGCGATCGACGCGGTCACCGGCCGCCGGCGCTGGCACGCGCCGTTGGCCGGCGCCCTCCCCGGCGCACCGGCCGTGTTCGTCGCTACGGACGGCGGCGCCGTGCAGGCGCTGCGCACCGCGGACGGCGAGCAGATGTGGCACCAGGCCCCGGGACGCCGCCTGAGCAAGCCCGGTGCGGGGGCTGTGTGGGTCAGCGGCTCCGTCGCCCTGGTCAGCTTTCTGCCGTTCACCTATGACGATGATCCTGACCCGCCGTCCAGTGTCCTGTACGCACTCGACACGAGGAACGGGGACCTGCTGTGACGCGCCGACGCCTCGCTCCTTGAAGTGCGTGACGGCCTTGCGTACGTCACCCCGCCGGATGAGAGCCTGACGGCGCTCGACCCACGCACCGGCGTGGTCCGCTGGTCGGCGCCCCTGGAGAAGCCGGGGGCCGGTGCACTCTGGACGCCTTCGCCGCGGGGTTGCTCTTCGGGCGTAACGGCAACGTCGGCATCGGCTCGAAGCTGGTGGCGTACGACCCGCGCACCGGTGCCGTCCGCTGGACGGCACCGGCGGCGCACGCCTCGGTGCCGGTGGCGTCGGGCGACACCGTCTATATCAGCGCGCCGGGCCGCGGCAGGGGCGACGAGCAGCGGCTGCAGGCCTTCGACGCCACGTCGGGCAAGCGCCGCTGGACCGCGCCGGCCTTCTCGACCACGCTCAACGAAAGTCCAACCATCGCCGCTGACAGGGACGGTGCGTATCTGAGCTGGAGCGAGGACAGCAGCTTCGACGAGGACCGCACGACGCTGCGAGCGTATGCCGCGCGCACCGGGCATGAGCGTTGGCGAAGTGAGCGCCCCGACTCCTCCTACGCGGCGGACGCAGCCCCCGGGAATCGCCTGTTCATCAGCTACCTGGAGGACTGGTACTGCCACGACACCCGCACCGGCAAGGCCCGCTGGCGCGTGAGCGCGGGAGAGAGCACCTCGGGGCCTCCGCCGCTCGCCGCCGATGGGCTGCTGTACTTCGCGAACGACAGAGGCATACACGCCCTCCGTCTCTGAACCCGCCACTGCCCGCGCTACGCACCTTCAGCAGATGGTGAAAACGCTCCACCGTCGACGAGGAACGGGACAACCGACCTGCGACCTCGCCGTGAACTCAAGAACAGCCCTGCCAAACTGCGCCCCCGCCGGCCACGCCGTCCGGGCATGAACGGCGGAGCTCAGGAGAGGAGCTGGCGCAGCCCGCTCATGACGCCGGCGTCGGCGCCTTCGAGGATGAGCGCCAGTTGCGGGAACAGAAGCAGGGCTGCCACCTCGGCGGGTGCGTAGAACCAGGCATCGTCCGCAGGGAGCCCGGCGAGCGGGGGCGCCTGCAGGGTCAGCCGGCCGTGCCGGTCGGTGTAGATCGCTGGGGCAGTCGGGAAGTCGACGGTGCCCGCCCGGCTGATGGCCCGGACGAGCCGCCCTCCGCGTCCGCAGCTCAACGCAGTTGTCTTTCCCGCGGAGATCTGCCGTTGGAGGGTGTCGTGAGCGAACCCGTGGGCGGGAAACGGGTACACCCGCATCCGCTGGAACAGATCGGCGTTCACCGACTTGGTGACGTCCGGGGCACTGTCGAGGAGCGCGACCGGCTTCACCGCGATGCTTGCGCCCGACTTCGTAAGGACGTCATCGCTCTCCAGGGCCCGCCGCATCACACCGACCAGGTCCGCGCGCACCGCGGACTCGGAGGCTTTCGTGCCCGACGCCTGCGTCCACTTCACCGGGTCGACATTGACGGTGATCTGAGCGGAGGCCTGGACGCCGAACAGAACGGAGTTCACTCTCCCGAGATCGCTGACGGCCTGGTCATCACCGCACGCTCTCGGGCGGGGCCCCTCGTCGTGCCGCTGCTCGGCCCGGTGAGGGGCCGCGGCCGCGTACTGCGGCGTGGTGATCACTTAAGGGTCCCCTCGAAGATGAGGCGGGCGCCGCGCTGCTCCGCCTCGATGGTCACGGCGCCCGGAACGGTACGCGAGGGCACCGAGACGCGGACGGTCTCCGTGGCAGTGCGGCGCGGTGCGATGGGCGCGTCCCCGTAGCCGAGTCCGGCGGACGCGGTGTCCGCAGTGGCGAGGTCGGTGCCGACCAGGACCCGCAGCGTCACCCCCATGCCTGAACGGGGCTCGTCGTCAGCGTTGCGCACCGACAGCTCGAGAGTCGCCTCACGTCGGCCGCCCTTGTCCGCGGCCAGCTGCAGCGGGGAGACCCTCACGCCGTCCGGCGACCACTGGCCGAGCTCGATGGCCGAGTCGGCGGCCGCGGTGGCCGCGGGTGTGGGCGCGGTGCCGGCCCGGGAGCCAGGCAGGAGCCCCTCGAAGAACACGGCGTCGGCCTCGGCCAGGCCGGCCTGAGTGGCCTCGAGCGTGACGGTGGCCCGCTGGCCTGCACTCTGCGGTGGAACGGCCACCCCCAGGTCGGCGGTGAACGTCGCTCCCGGCTTGACCTTGGTGCCGGCGTCCGGCTCGGGGAAGCCGGCCAGGGACTTGTCGGTGAACGGCACTGTTGCGAGCCCGAGCTCGCCCACGCGGACGGTCGCCGCGGTCTCGGGCAGCAGAGCGATGTCGGTACCGGTGTTGGTGAGGTCCACCTGCACACGAGCGGCGGACCAGCCGGCGGGCACGGAGTCGCCGGCCGGCGGGGTTGCCGCCTGCAGCGGACGTACGGTCGCCTTCCACGCGCCGTCGGCGAGCTGCTGCTCCGTACCGAGGGGCGCGATCCCGTCGGGGAGGCCCGCCGGGCTGGACGCGGCCTGCCGCGGGGCCCCGGCGGGGCCTGCGGACGCCGGCGCATCGTCCTGGCTGCATCCGGTGAGGACGAAGGCCAGGAGCGCCGCGGCGCACGTGCCGACCAGAGGGGCGGTCTTCATTGCAAACTCCGTTGATGAGGGCTGAATTGTGGCAGCAGTAGGGATCATGCCAAAGCATGGGATCCGCTCGACAGGCCCATTCGCCCTGCATCAGTCCGCGCCCGGAGATGTGGCCGGATTTAGCCTAGGGGGCGCGGGCAGGGAGGGGGAGCCCGTCGGACGGGGTGCCGGAGGACTGACTGGAGATGGTGACTCCTGCGGTGCGAGTGATCCGGTTCCGTGAACGGCTGCGGGGGGAGGCTGCGCAGCTGCGCAGCCTCCCCCCCCCCCCCCGGCGGGGGTTGGGGGGGGTGCGGGGGTGGGGGGGGGGGGCACGCAGTATAACAAGATGCCGGCGGCAAGCGAGACCA
>NZ_JBEOZE010000043.1:0-70800 GCF_040297465.1 Streptomyces sp. NPDC001787 | reverse complement strand
CGGCTGGACCACCACCGACAACGGCCAACTCTCCCCCTACAACCAACCCCAATACCCCGGCATGCTCGCCTCCCTCCTCATCCGCCAACTACGCGGCGTGAAAGTCGTCGAACACCCATAGCCCGTGAGCCCCGCGCGTGGTCCGGCTCTCCCGGTGGCCCTGTCTCCGCCCCCGTGCGCCATTCTCGGGGCACGGCAGCACCTGCCTCCAACGCCCGCCGACGCGCCCGCCCGGCCGCCCCCGGCTCAGCCCTTCTTCCCCCCGCCCACCTGCCCGCGCACCGCGCCCATGCTCGCGCCGATGACCAGGGCGATGGCGAGGGCGTCCAGGGTGGACAGGGCCTGGTCCAGGATCAGGAAGCCGGCCGCGGCGGCGATCGCCGGTTCCAGGCTCATCATCACCGCGAAGGTGGGGGCGGGGAGCCTGCGCAGGGCCATCAGTTCCAGGGTGTACGGGAGGACCGAGCTCAGCAGCGCCACCGCCGCGCCCAGCGCCAGGGTGGAGGGGACCGTGAGCTTGGTGCCCGACTCCATGATGCCGAGCGGCAGGGAGAGGGCCGCCGCGACCACCATGGCCAGCGCGAGGCCGTCCGCCTGGGGGAAGCGGCGGCCCGTGCGGGCGCTGAAGACGATGTACGCCGCCCACATCGCGCCCGCCCCCAGGGCGCACGCCGCGCCGACCGGGTCGAGGCGGTCGAAGCCGCCACCGCCGAGCAGGACGACGCCGACCAGCGCGAGGCCGGCCCACAGGACGTTGATCAGGCGGCGGGAGACGAGGACGGAGAGCGCGAGCGGGCCCAGCACCTCCAGTGTCACGGCGATGCCGAGCGGAATGCGGTCCAGGGCCTGGTAGAAGAGCGTGTTCATGCCGGCCATCGCGATGCCGAAGGCCACCACCGTTCCCCAGTCGGCCCGTGAGTGGCCGCGCAGCCGGGGGCGGCAGACGACCAGCAGGACCAGCGCGGCGACGGCCAGGCGCAGGGTGACGACACCGAGCGCGCCGGCCCTCGGCATCAGCAGGGCCGCGACCGCCGAACCGAACTGGACCGAGAGGCCGCCCGCGACCACGAGCGCCACCGGCCCCAGCGCCGCCCGCCGGCCACCCGGGCGCCGTGCACCGCCGCCGGTCCCGTCGAGCGCCGACACCGCCTCGGGTACGGCGACGGCCGCTGCGGCCGGTTCTGCGGTGGTGCTCAGGTCGTTCACTGGACTGCCTTCGATGGGATCATCAGTGCAATCCAATGCACTGGACAATTGACGGTGATGGGCTGCCCGAACGGACGGGCCCTTCCACCGTAAGGACCCCGGCGCGTCCCGTGAAATGCCTGCTGGGCTCCCGTTATGCTCCCCACGCATGAGCAAGGACCCCTCTTCCGGCCGCCCCTTGGAACTCCGGCACCTGCGCGCCTTCCTCGCCATCGCGGATGAGGGGAACGTCACGCGCGCCGCCGCCCGCCTCCGGCTCACCCAGCCCGCCGTCTCCCGGACGCTCGCCGCCCTGGAGAAACACCTGGGCGTCCTGCTGGTCGACCGTTCCACCCACCATCTCGCCCTCACCCCCGAGGGCGTCGCCTTCCACGACAAGGCCGCCGCCGCGGTGGCCGCCTTCGACGAGGCACTCGACTCCGGGCGGCTGCGGACCTGGCCCCTGCGGCTCGGACACGCCTGGTCGGCCTTCGGCCCGTACACCACACCGCTGCTGCGGACCTGGCAGGAGCGCTACCCGCAGACCCCGCTCGAACTGCTGCGCATCGACGACCGCACCGCCGGGCTCACCCGGGGCGAGGTCGACGCCGCGCTCCTGCGGGGGCCGGTGGACGCGCCGGGGATCGTCACCGAGGTGCTGTTCGACGAGGCCCGGGTGGCGGCCGTCGCCGCCGACGGGCCGCTCGCGGCGCGCCCTTCCCTGTCGCTCGGCGACCTGGTGTCCGGGACGGTCGTACTGAACACCGTCTCCGGCACCACCACCCTCGACCTGTGGCCGCCGCACGCCCGGCCCACCACCACCCTGACCGTCGCCAACACCGACGACTGGCTCACCGCCATCGCCGCCGGGCGCGGCACCGGGGTGTCCGGCGCCTCCACCGCAGGGATGCATCCGCACGCCGGAGTGGCCTACCGCCCGCTCGACGACGCCCCGCCCCTGCCCGTGCTGCTCGCCCGCCGCGACGCCCCCGGCCACCCCGCGCTGCCGAAGCTCGCCGCGCTGGCCCGCGAGATCGTGGTGCGGGACCACGACGCCCGGCCCTGAAGGGTGTCCCGCGACCCCGGCGGGCACGATCACGGGTCGAACAGTGGAGCCGCCCGCCCCGGCGGGCACGTCCGGTCAGCGGCGTACCAGCAGCACCTCCGCGTCGTGGGGATCGGCGGCCACCCGATACCCGGCTGCGGTCAGGGCTCCGGCGTAGCGCAGCAACTCCGCGGCCGGATCCAGCACCTCCGGTGCACCGGGGGCGGGCGGATCGTCCGGCTCGTTGGCCTCGCAGTAGAAGACCTCGAACACGTCGTCCTTGCCTTCGCCGACGACGAAGCCGTCGTCCCAGCGGTCCTGCTCCCGGCTCCCGGCCAGCCGCAGGATGTCGCGGATGGCCTCGGCGGGCGTCCTGGGCCCGTCGGGGGTGGCCCGGGGCGGACCGGGGGCGCGCAGCAGGGACCGCCCGGCCTCGATGGCCTTCAGGAGCGGCCTTCTGTCGAGGTCGCGGAAGTCGGGGTCGAGGGCACGGAGCGCTCGCGTCGACGCCGAACCGAGACTTGGCAGGATGTCGCCCCGAAGGTCGTGGACGTGGCCTTCCCAGCCGTTGACCTGGACCCTGGCCGGGTCCGCGACCCTGAGGAATTTTCCGGCGACGCAGAGTTCAGCGGTCAGGCGGCCGTGGAACTCGCTCAGATGCTGAGAGGTCAGCACGACCTCGGCGCGGGTGTCTCCCTTGATGACCGTGTGGCCGTGGTTGTAGAACCCGGCGAGAGTCTGCGCCACCTCAAGGTCGCCCTCGATGAGGATCTCGCTTCCCGAAGTGGCGAGGCTCTTCGCCCGGACGTCGCCCCGCACCAGGAGGAACGGGCCGAAATCCGTGTCCCAGTTGGTTATCCATTCGGTGACGGTGAGGTCGCCGTCGACGACGACGCCCCGGAACGCGTCCGGGTGGGTCTTCGTCAGCCCGGACCAGGAGTCGAGCTCCGAGAAGTCGAGCGGCAGACTCTCCAGGGTGGTGTCGCCGGTGAACACGACGACTTCCGCATCGTCGATCCCGTCGAGGTGGAACAACGACCGGACTCCGAAGCGCTCATCGGCCTCTTGGAGCGGGACTGCCCTGATGTGCCGCACGTCGGTCTCTTCCTGCCGGGGGGGTCATTACGGGGAGGGTACGTTCCCGGTCCGACAGCCCGGCCCGACAGCCCGGCCGGGTCCGGCCCGGAGAGGCCCGAGTCCCCTCAACGCTCGCCGATGTGCCTGACGCGGGCGGCAGTCCCTGCTCCGGCGGATCCCGGGGAGCGCCGCGACGCCTGACCGGCGGACGCGATACCCGGGGTCACCGGACGGAGTCGCCGAGGTGTGCCTCGTACCGGCGAACGGCCGGATCGGTTCACCGACGCGCCTCCGCGTCCGCCGCGCCCGCGTCCAGCCCCTCCGCCAGCACCTCGGCCAGGTGTCTGGCCCGGCGTCCCGCGAGCTGGTCCAGCTGGGTCCGGCAGGAGAATCCGTCGGCCAGGAGTTCCGTGCCGGGCTCCGCCGCCCGTACGGAGGGCAGGAGCTGTTGCTCCGCGCAGGCCACCGAGACCTCCCAGTGGCCCTTCTCGAAGCCGAAGTTCCCGGCGAGGCCGCAGCAGCCGCCGCTCAGTTCGCCGGTCAGGCCCATCCGTTCGCGGAGTCTGCGCTCGGCGCCGTCGCCCAGCACCGCGTGCTGGTGACAGTGCGTCTGTCCCACGACCGGGCGTTCGACGCGGGGCGGGGTCCAGTCGGGGGCGTACTCCTCCAGATACTGGGCCAGGGTACGGACGGACGCGGCGAGTGCGGCGGCTCGCGGGTCGTCGGGGAGCAGTTCCGGCAGGTCGGTACGGAGGGTGGCCGCGCAGCTCGGTTCGAGGACGACGAGCGGGGCGCCGGGAAGGCCGACCAGCCGGTCCAGGGTGCGGCGCATCACCGCACGCGCCCTGTCCAGGCGGCCCGTCGATACGTAGGTGAGGCCGCAGCACACGCCCTTGCCGGGGACGAGCACCGTACGGCCCGTCGCCTCCAGGACCCGTACCGCCGCCCGCCCCGCCTCCGGCGAGAGGTGCTCGGTGAAGGTGTCCGGCCACAGGGTCACCACCTCGCCGGCCGGGAGGTCGCGTGTCCCCTTCTCCACGCGTCCGCGCATCCAACGGCGGAACGTCTCCGTCGCCGGCACCGGAAGCCTCCGTTCGGGCGCGATGCCCGCCAGCCGTTTGGCGAGGGCGGCGAGCGGGCGGACCCGGGCCAGGGCGTTCAGCGGGCGGGCGAACGGGGCGGCGAGCCGCAGCCACCGCGGCAGGGAGCCCATCGCGTAGTGGGCCGCGGGCCGCAGCCGTCCCCGGTAGTGGTGGTGCAGGAACTCCGCCTTGTACGTGGCCATGTCCACGCCCACCGGACAGTCGCTGCGGCAGCCCTTGCAGGACAGGCAGAGGTCGAGGGCGTCCCGTACCTCCGTCGACCGCCAGCCGTCCGTGATGACCTCGCCCGCCAGCATCTCGTGCAGCAGCCGGGCCCGGCCACGTGTCGAGTGGGCCTCCTCGCCGGTCGCCCGGAAGGACGGACACATGACGTCCGGGCCCGCCGCCCCGGCCGTACGGCACTTGGCGACGCCCACGCAGCGGCGGACCGCGCCCGAGAAGTCGCCGCCGTCCTGCGGGTAGCCGAAGGCCACGTCCACCGGGCCCTTGGGCAGCACGGCGAACCGGAGGTTCGCGTCGAGGCGGTCCGGGCGGGCGAGCATCCCGGGGTTCAGGCCGCCGTCCGGGTCCCACAGGTCCTTGAAGCGGTGGAAGACCCCGACGAGTTCGTCCCCGTACATACGGGGCAGCAGTTCGGCGCGCGCCTGGCCGTCGCCGTGCTCGCCGCTGAGGGAGCCGCCGTGCGCGACGACGAGGCCGGCCTGATCCTCGGAGAACCGGCGGAAGCGGGCCACGCCCTCGGGGCTCAGCAGGTCGAAGTCGATACGGACGTGGATGCAGCCGTCGCCGAAGTGGCCGTACGGGGTGCCGCGCAGCCCGTGTTCGGTGAGCAGGGCGCGGAAGTCGCGGAGGTACGGGCCGAGCCGTGCGGGCGGAACCGCGCAGTCCTCCCAGCCGGGCCAGGCCTCGCTGCCGTCGGGCATCCGGGTCGCGGTGCCGGAGGCGTCCTCGCGGATGCGCCACAGGGCGCGCTGCCCGGCCGGGTCGGTGACCACCGCGCCGTCGAGCGCGTCGGCCGCCCGCAGGACGCGTTCGGCACGGCCGCGCGCCTCTGCCGGGGTGGCTCCGCCCGTCTCCACGAAGAGCCAGGCCCCACCGCGCGGCAGCCCCGCCGGTTCGCGTACGAGATCGGCGGCCATGCCCTCGACGGTGAGCGGACCGTACGGGAGGAGCCCGGCGGCGGCCTCGGCCGCGGCGGACTCGTCGGCGTACCCGAGTACGGCCAGCGCGCGTGAGCGCGGGGCCTCGACCAGGCGGACGGTCGCCTCCGTGACGACGGCCAGGGTGCCCTCGCTGCCGCAGAAGGCGCGGGCCGGGTCGGGGCCGCCCGGGTGTTCGGGGAGCAGGGCGTCGAGGGCGTAGCCGGAGATACGGCGCGGGAGGTCGGGGTAGCCGGTGCGCAGCAGGGCCAGGTGCCCCTCGACGAGTTCCCGCACCCCTGCCGGGCCGCCGCCGTCGCGGGGGGCCCGCTCACGGTCCAGCCGCAGGGTGGCGCCGCCGTAGCGGACGACGGAGAGCGCGTGGACGTTGTCGGCGGTGGTGCCCCAGGCGACCGAGTGCGAGCCGCAGGAGTTGTTGCCGATCATGCCGCCGAGGGTGCAGCGGCTGTGTGTGGAGGGGTCGGGGCCGAAGGTCAGCCCGTGCGGCGCGGCGGCGGCGCGCAGGTCGTCCAGGACCACGCCGGGCTGGACGACGGCGGTACGGGATTCGGCGTCCACCGCCAGGATCGAGCGCAGATGACGGGTCAGGTCCAGCACGATGCCGGTGCCGGTGGCCTGACCGGCGATGGAGGTGCCGCCGCCGCGCGGCACCACCGCGACCGCGTACTCGCGGCAGACGGCGAGTGCGGCGGCGACATCGTCGGCGTCGCGCGGGGCGACGACGCCGAGGGGCACCCGGCGGTAGTTGGAGGCGTCCATCGTCGTCAGGGCCCGCGCGGTGGCGTCGAAGCGGACCTCTCCGCGCACGGCGGCCCCGAGGGCGTGCTCCAGGTCCGGACCAACTCCCCCGCTCCGGTCTGCACCAAGTCCTTGTCCGGGGTCGCCCGTCTGTCCGGAAATCCCCTCGCGCTCTTCGGCCATGCGCTCAGGATGCCCTTCGGCGGGGTGAACTCTTGGGATAGGACCGGACGCAAAGGTGCATTCGGAACAAAAAAGCCCACAGGAACTTCCCAAACCAATCGTCAATTCTCTTATAGTGACCAAGACTTGAGCAGGAATTATCAGCTCCAGTTGTCACGTTCATCCATTCTCGTGACGGACTGTCCCAATCTGACCTGTCCCGCACCGTCCGCCCCAAGGACTCCGATTGCGCCCCTCATTCCGGCCGACCGCACTCGCCTTGCTGATCTCGGCAATCGTCACCGGCTCACTGACCGTGTGGGCGGTCGCCGTCGCCCCTGATGCGGTGAGGACCCCGCTGGCCTGGGGAGCGGGCGCCGCCGCCGTGCTGCTGAGCGTCGCCCTGGCCGTCACCGTCCACACCCTGGGCACGGCCCGCGCCCTGCGCGCCCAGCGGGCCGCCGAGACCCAGCGGTTCACCGCCGAGACCTCGCGCCTGGTCTCCGCCTCGGCGGCGGACGCCCAGCGCTTCACCGCCGAGACCGCCAGGATCAAGGCGGCGGCCTCCGCCGAGAACGCCCGGATCACCGCCGAGGCACGGGCCGAGCTGTCCCGCCTCACCAACGAGGCCGCCTCCGAGCAGGCCCGTCTCACCGCCGAGGCCCAGCGGCTCACGGCGCGGGTCAGCCGCAGCGAGACCGAGCGCTCCGCCGCCGTCGCCGCCTGTGCCAACGCCGCCGGACGCATGCAGGCCCTGGCCACCAGCATGCTCGCCGACCTGCGGGAGATGGAGCACCGGCACACGTCCGAGGACGTGCTCGGGGATCTCCTCCACCTCGACCACCGCACCGCCCAGGCGGGCCGGCTCGCCGACTCCATCGCCGTACTGACCGGTGCCCGCTCCGGGCGCCGCTGGGCGAAGCCGATCGTGATGGAGTCGATCCTGCGCGGCGCGATGGGGCGGATCGGCAGCTACCAGCGGGTGCGGCTGCACTCGACGAGCGATGTCGCGATCGCCGGGCACGCCGCCGAGGGCGTCATGCACGCCCTCGCCGAGCTGCTCGACAACGCCGCCAACTTCTCGCCGCCCACCGCCGAGGTCCATGTCTACGTCGAGGAGGTCCCGGCGGGCATCGTCATCACCGTCGAGGACAGCGGCCTGGTCATGAGCGACGTCCAGCTGCGCCGCGCCGAACGCGCCGTGGCCGCCGAGAACCACGACCTGACCGGTCTGTCCGGCACCCGGCTCGGCCTCGCCGTCGTCGGACGGCTGGCCCGCAAGCACGGCCTCACCGTCTCCTTCCGGCCGTCCGCCCGGGGCGGCACCGGCGCGCTGATGATGCTGCCGCAGGACCTCATCTCCCGCGCCACCGCGCCCACCGCCGTACCGGCCGCCGAGCCCGTCACCGCCGCCGCACCGATTCCCGCGCAGGCGCAGGTGCCCGCGCAGGCCTCCGCCCCGGCACCGGTCGCACCCACCGAGCCGGAGCCCGCCCACGCGCCGGCCGCGCACCGGGACACGACCCCGGACGCGCACCCGGACACCTCCCGCGCCCCGGGACCGGACGCCGGGTCCGACGTGGACTCGGCCACCGGCTCCTTCCGGTTGCCGGCCCCCGCCGCCGAGGCACCGGCCACCGGCCCGGATTCCGAATCGACCGGAGCCGTGCCCACGTTCGGCGAGAGCGGCCTGCCCAAGCGCCGCCGCGGCCGCACCCTGGCCGCCGCCGAGTCCCGTACCGGCACTGCCGCCCCCGGCGGAGCCGACAGCCCCCGGCCCCGTACCACCGACCCGAAGGTTCAGGCAGCCCGCTTCAGCACCTTCAGCAAGGCGGTACGAGCCAACTCCCCGCACCCGGAAGGCAACACCCGATGACCGCGACCACCGACGAGAAGCTCAACTGGCTGCTGGAGGGCCTGCTCGACCGCACCCCCGGCACCCGGCACGCCCTCGTCCTGTCCCGCGACGGCCTCAAGCTGTGCCGCACCCCCGAGCTCTCCGTCGACCAGGCGGACCAGCTGGCCGCGATCTCCGCCGGGATCCAGAGCCTGTCGCACGGCGCGTCCATCGAGTTCGGTGACGGCACCGGCGGCGTACGGTCCGCGATGACCGAGTTCTACGGCGGTGTGCTGTTCATCGTCGAAGCGGGCGCGGGCGCGCACCTCGCGGTCGTCGCCGCGGAGGACTCCGACGTCGGCCTCGTCGGGCACAACATGAGCGAACTCGTCGAGCAGCTGGGCGAACACCTCGTCGCCCCGCCGCGCTACCCGGCCGGTGACCCGGCCGCGGCGGAAACCACGGCCGTATGACGACGGCGCCCCGCCCCCGCCCCGGCCGCGACGACGATCCGGACCGGCTCTACACCCTCACCGGTGGCCGCAGCCGCTCCGACTCGGCCGCCTTCGACCTGGTGACCCTCGTCGTCGCGGAATGCGATCCGTCCCCCGGCATGCAGTCGGAACATGTCGCGATCCTGCGGATGTGCGAGCGCCCCACGGCGGTCGTCGAGATCGCCGCGAGCCTGAACCTGCCCGTCAGCATCGTCCGCATCATGCTGTGCGACCTGCTCGACACCAGCCGGATCAGCGCCCGCCACCCCCGTACCGCCCGTGTCGCGGACCGGCTCCCCGACCCCGACATCCTGGAACAGGTGCTCGTTGGACTCCGCAACCTCTGACCGTGCCGCCCTGCAGGCGACGGCCGACAACGGACTGAAGATCGTCGTCGTCGGCGGCTTCGGCGTCGGCAAGACCACCATGGTCCGTTCCGTCAGCGAGATCCGTCCGCTGAACACGGAAGAGACCATGACCCGCGCGGGCGAGGCCGTCGACCACCTCGACGGTGTGCACGCGAAGACGTCGACCACGGTCGCGTTCGACTTCGGCAGGATCACGCTCGACGCCCGCTCGGTGCTGTACCTCTTCGGCGCCCCCGGACAGGAACGCTTCTGGTTCCTGTGGGACCGGCTCTTCTCCGGGACGCTGGGCGCCGTCGTGCTCGTCGACACCCGGCGGCTCGCCGACTCCTGGTACGCCATCGACCGGCTGGAGCACCACGGCACGCCCTTCATCGTGGCGTGCAACGACTTCGGCGGCCCGCTCCACACCGAGCAGCAGATAAGGGAGGCCCTGGACCTGTCCGAGGACGTCCCGCTCGTGGAGTGCGACGCCCGGGACCGGTCCTCCAGCAAGTACGTGCTGATCACGCTCGTCGAACACCTCCAGAAGCTGGCCGCCCGCGCCCGGCCCCCGCAGGCGGCCCTGGCCGCGGCAACGCCCGCCAAGACCCCGGAGCCCACCCCGTGACCGCTCTCCCCGTGACGGGCTGCCCCGTCACCCACGGGTCCGTACCGCTGTCCGGACCCCGCTTCCAGACCGACCCCGTGCGGCTGTACCGGGACATGCGGCGCGACCACGGCGCCGTGGCCCCGGTCGTGCTGGACGGCGACGTGCCCGCCTGGCTGATCCTCGGCTACCGCGAACTGCACCAGGTCACCGGCGATCCGGTGCTCTTCAGCCGGGACTCGGACCTGTGGAACCAGTGGGAACGCATCCCGGCCGACTGGCCGCTGCTGCCGATGATCGGGCGCAAGCAGCCGTCGATCCTCTACACCGTCGGCGAACGGCACAGCCGGCGCGCCATGATGATCAGCAACGCCCTGGAGGGCGTCGACCCGTTCGCGCTGAAGCGGTACGCGGAGGAGTTCGCCGACGGGCTCATCGACCGGTTCTGCTCCACCGGCGGGACGGACATCATCGCGCGGTACACGATGCTGCTCCCCGCGCTCGTCCTGGCGAAGCTCTACGGCTTCTCCAACGAGACCGGTGCCGCGCTCGTCGGCTCGCTCAACGACATGATCGACGGCCGGGAGCGGGCGCTCGCCGGAGCGCAGCACCTCACCACCTCCATGGCCCAGCTGCTGGCCGACAAGCACGCCGCGCCGGACGACGACGTCGCCAGCCGGATGCTCGCCGACGACGGGGGCTTCACCGACGAGGAGATCGCCCAGGACCTGATGGTCATGATGGCCGCGGGCCACCAGCCGACCGCCGACTGGATGGGCAACTCGCTGCGCCTCATGCTCACCGACGACCGGTTCGCCGCCTCCCTCTCCGGCGGGCGGCACAGCGTCGCCGAGGCGATGAACGAGGTGCTCTGGGAGGACACGCCCACCCAGAACGTCGCCGGACGGTGGGCCTCCCGCGACACCCACCTCGGCGGCCGGCACATCCGCGCCGGGGACCTGCTCCTCCTCGGGATCGCCGCCGCCAACGGCGACCCGCAGGTCCGCACCCACGCCTCGGCGCTCACCGGCGGCAACAACGCCTTCCTCTCCTTCGGCCACGGCGAGCACCGCTGCCCCTTCCCCGCCCAGGAGACCGCCGAGGTCATCGCCCGTACGGGGATCGAGGTCCTCCTGGACCGGCTGCCCGATGTGGACCTCGCCGTCCCCGCCGAGGCGCTGACCCGCCGCCCGTCGCCCTGGCTGCGCGGCCTGACCGACCTGCCGGTGCGTTTCACTCCCACTCCCGCTCTCGGAGGAAGACCATGACCCGGATCGCCCTGGACCCGTTTGTGACCGACCTCGACGGTGAGGGCGCCGTACTCCGGGCGGCCGGGCCGCTGGCCGAGGTGGAGCTGCCGGGCGGCGTGCACTGCTACGCCGTCACGCACCACGCCGAGGCGAAGGCGCTCCTCACCGACAGCCGGATCGTGAAGGACATCAACGTCTGGGGCGCCTGGCAGCGCGGCGAGATCCCGATGGACTGGCCCCTGATCGGCCTCGCCAATCCCGGCCGCTCGATGCTGACCGTCGACGGCACCGAGCACCGCAGGCTGCGCACCCTGGTCGCGCAGGCCCTGACCGTGAAGCGGGTGGAGCGGCTGCGGGAGGGCATCGAGGCGCTGACGAAGGCGAGCCTGGACCGGCTGGCGGAGCTGCCCGAGGGGCAGCCGGTGGACCTGAAGGCGGAGTTCGCCTACCCGCTGCCCATGAACGTCATCAGCGAGCTGATGGGCGTGGACGCCGCCGACCACCCGCGGCTCAAGGAACTGTTCGAGAAGTTCTTCTCCACGCAGACGCCGCCGGAGGAGGTCCCGCAGATGATGGCGGACCTCGGCGCCCACTTCACGAAGATCGTCGACGGCAAGCGGGCCAACCCTGGCGACGACCTGACCAGCGCCCTGATCGCGGCCTCCGAGGACGGTGACCACCTCACCGACGAGGAGATCGTCAACACCCTCCAGCTGATCATCGCGGCCGGTCACGAGACCACGATCAGCCTCATCGTCAATGTCGTGGAGGCGCTCCAGACCCACCCCGAGCAGCGGGCGCGGGTGCTGAACGGGGAGATCCCGTGGGAGGGCGTGATCGAGGAGACGCTGCGCTGGAACACCCCCACCTCGCACGTCCTGATCCGGTTCGCCACCGAGGACGTCGAGGTCGGTGACAAGGTGCTGCCGAAGGGCGAGGCGCTGATCGTCTCCTTCGGCGCGCTCGGCCGCGACGAGCAGGCGTACGGTCCGACCGCGGGCGACTTCGACGCCACCCGCACCCCCAACCGCCACATCGCCTTCGGCCACGGCCCGCACGTCTGCCCGGGTGCGGCACTGTCCCGCCTGGAGGCGGGGATCGCGCTGCCCGCGCTGTACGAGCGGTTCCCGGACCTGGACCTCGCGGTGCCCGCCGACGAGCTGCGCAACAAGCCGATCGTCACGCAGAACGACCTGTACGAGCTGCCGGTCGACCTCGGCTGAACCGCCGCCGCGGACCCTCCGCGGACCCTCCGCGGCCCGGCCGCGACGTGATGGACCCGGCCCGTCGGGGCCGGGTCCACGGGCCGGAGCCCCCGTCTCATCCGACGGACACAGTGCTGCGCCCTGCCGCCGAGGGACTACGCTCCGACTCGTGGCCGATATCCAGATTCCCGCTGACATCAAGCCCGCCGACGGACGTTTCGGCGCCGGACCCTCCAAGGTGCGGACGGAGGCGCTCGACGCGCTGGCCGCCACCGGCACCTCCCTTCTCGGCACGTCCCACCGCCAGGCCCCGGTCAAGAACCTGGTCGGCGAGGTACGTGACGGCGTACGCAGCCTCTTCTCCCTCCCCGACGGATACGAGGTGATCCTGGGCAACGGCGGCTCCACCGCCTTCTGGGACATCGCGACGCACGGTCTGATCGAATCGAAGTCCCAGCACCTCAACTTCGGCGAGTTCTCCTCGAAGTTCGCCAAGGCCGCCAAGCTCGCCCCGTGGCTGGCCGACCCGACGGTGATCGCGTCCGACCCGGGCACCCACCCGGACCCGCGGGCCGAAGCGGGCGTCGATGTCTACGCCTTCACCCACAACGAGACGTCCACGGGTGTCGCCGCGCCGCTCAAGCGCGTCGCGGGCGCGGACGAGGGCTCCCTCGTCCTGGTGGACGCCACCTCCGGCGCGGGCGGCCTTCCGGTCGACATCACCGAGACGGACGTCTACTACTTCGCGCCGCAGAAGTCCTTCGCCTCCGACGGCGGCCTGTGGATCGCGGCGTTCTCCCCGGCTGCCCTGGACCGCGCGGCGCGCGTCCACGCCTCGGGCCGCCACATCCCGGAGTTCTTCTCGCTCCCGACGGCGATCGACAACTCCCTGAAGAACCAGACGTACAACACCCCGGCCCTGGCCACGCTCTTCCTGCTGAACGAGCAGCTGAAGTGGATGAACACCCAGGGCGGCCTGGACTTCACCACCGGCCGCACGGCCGCCTCGGCGGCGAACCTGTACGGCTGGGCCGAGAAGTCCACGTACGCGACCCCGTTCGTCACCGACCCGGAGAAGCGCTCGCAGGTCATCGGCACGATCGACTTCGAGGACGGCATCGACGCGGCGGCCGTCGCCAAGGTGCTGCGCGCCAACGGCATCGTGGACACCGAGCCGTACCGCAAGCTGGGCCGCAACCAGCTGCGCGTGGCGATGTTCCCGGCGATCGACCCGGCGGACGTGCAGGCGCTGACGGCCTGCGTCGACTACGTGATCGAGCAGCTGTAGGCAGACGTACGGAGACATACGGAGACGGCCCGGCGCACACCACGTGTGCCGGGCCGTTTCTGCTTCACTCGACCGGGTGGCGCATCGCCTGTGGGACATCCGGCACCGCCCGGTCCTACGATGATGTTCTCGACACCAGCCATTCCAGGAGGCCCGCAATGTCTGCAGCAGCAGTCGAGCACCCCTGTGACGGTGAACCGGAGATCTCGCTGCTGGAGAGTGCCAACGAACTCTCCGAACAGCTCCCGGGGCGCCGCGTCGAGATCATCGGAGGCGTCATCACCGTGGCCCCGTCGCCGGACGGCCGACATGGCCGCGCGCTGACCAAACTGATGCGCCCGTTCATTGCCGCAGGTCTCGACGACGGCGAAACCGCCGTCATTCAAGGTATCGGTGTGTGGCTGCCCAGCGGCCCGCACGACTACGCCATTCCCGACTTGGCCCTGGTCGATGAGGACTTCGACGACCACCGCGCCGAGAACAGCTGCTACGACCCCGGCGTCTTCCGTCTGGTCGCGGAGGTCACCTCCGGGAACTACCAGAACGACCTGCGCAACAAGGTCGCCGCGTACGCCGAGGCCAAGATCCCGGTCTACGTCGTCCTCGACCGCAAGCACGGCCGCGTCCATGTCCTGACCGAGCCGCTGGCCGGCGGATACGACCGCCACGAGGTGTACGCGCCGGGCCAGCAGGCCCCGCTCCCCGCCTCCATCGGTGCCGAGGTCTCCCTCGACGTCTCCGAGCTGGTGCAGGCGGGCCGCCCGAAACGCTGAGGACCGGGCCGGGGTCGTGCCGCTAGATTCTGCACATGATCACATCTGTGGCGCACGTCCCCTACACCGGCGGCGAGAAGGAAAGCCTGCACATCAGCCTCGACCGGCACCGCGATGTGGTGCTGTGGAAGCTGGAGGGCCTGGACGACGAGCAGGTGCGTCGGCCCATGACCCCGAGCGGGACGAATCTGCTCGGCATCGTGAAGCATCTGGCCACCGTCGAATACGGCTGGTTCTGCGCCCCGTTCGGCCGGGAGACCGAGAAGTTCTGGTTCGACACGGCGACCGAGGACATGACCGTCGGGCCCGACGAGACGACGGCCGGCATCCTGGCGTTCTACGGACGGGCCCGCGCCGCCGCCGACCTCGCGATCCGGGAGACGGACCTCGACGCGACGGGCACCGCGTGGGACGGGCGGGTCGTGTCGATGCGGTGGGTCCTCATCCACATGCTGGAGGACGTGCTGCGGCACGCCGGGCACATGGACATCGTCCGCGAACTGATCGACGGAGCGACGGGCGCCCACCCGGACAACTGACCACCCGGGCAACCGGCCCGGCACCGACGTCTCATGGCGTCCCGTCACCCACCGCTCCGCCCCGTCGCCTCACGGCGGCTCCCGTCACTCCGCCGGCGCCGCCGCCAGCACCGCGCGCAGGGCGGCGACCCCGGCCAGCCACTCCTCGCCCGCACCGCCGTCGGCCCAGAGCTCCAGGACCTCCGAATTCTCCCCGGCGACCCGGTCCAGGGCCCGCACCGCCAGCGGGCGCAGGTCCCCGGGGAGCGGGGGCAGGGGCTGCTTCGGGCCGTACGCAGTGGTGACGGGCTCACCGCCGGGGCACTGGGCGGCCACCAGCGCGGCGGCGGCCACCACCACCTCGCCGTCGTCCAGATAGCCCTGCGGGGAGGCGTTCGCCGCCTCCGCCAGAGCGTCCCTGAGGACATCCGCGCGCTTCTCCGGCGGGGCGTCGTCCACCCGGCCGCCGAAGTCGGCCGCGGTGTCGTTGTCGAAATACCCGATGTCCCAGGCGCCCATGGTGTCCCTCTCTCCGTTGGTGCCCCCCATCCTGACCGCCACCACTGACAATCGGCCGGGCACCCCCTCAGGCCCCCGGTACGTCCCGGTGCCAGCGCACTTCGCCGTCCTGCCACTCCTCGGTCGGGGCGAGTCCCGCCGCCCCGGCCACGGCGGCGGACGCCGTGTGGGCGGGGTGGATGTGCGCGAGGACCGTACGGACGGAACCGTCCGCCAGCAGGTGCGCGACGAGACCCGCCGCCGCCTCCTTCGCGTAGCCCCGGCCCTGCCACGGGGTCCCCACGACCCAGGCGATCTCCGCCACCCCGCCCCGTACCGTCGCCTGGACGTAGCCCGCGAGGCGGCCGTCCTCACGGACCCGGAGCACCCAGTTCCACCACTGCTCGGCGGGGTCCGGCGAACCGGCGCACTGGCGCTCGTAGCGGGCCCGGAGCGCGGCCGTGTCCTCGGGGGCGCCTCCGGTGTACGTGTACAGGGCCGGGTCACTGAGGACGGCTGCCATCCCGTCCGCGTACGCGGCCTCCAGGGGCAGCGCGTCGAGGCGGTCGGTGGTGAAGGGCAGGGGCCCGTTGCGGTGCATGGGGCCCGACCCTACGTCGGGCCCCTGCCTGCGGCGAAGCCGTTTTCAGCGGCTCAGCCGCTGGAACCTGCGCACCGCCAGCGGCAGGAACACCAGCGTGATCACCAGCGGCCACACCAGGGCCATCAGCAGGGCGTGCTCCTCCACCCAGGTGCCGCCGCCGGCCACCGGGTTGCCGAACAGTTCACGGCTCGCGGTGGCGGTCGAGGAGACCGGGTTCCACGCGGCGAGCGTGCCGAGCCAGCCCGGCATCAGGGAGGGCGCGACCAGTGCGCTGGAGATCATCGTGACCGGGAAGGCGATGGCGTACAGCCCGCCCGCCGCCTCCGCGTTCGGCACCAGCAGGCCGAGCCATACGCCGACCCAGATCAGGCTGAACCGCAGCAGCAGGAGCAGCCCGAAGGCGCCGACCGCCTCCATCGGACCGCCCCCCGCCCGCCAGCCGACCGCCAGCGCGGTGGCCGCGAGAATGGTCAGCTCGGCGGCGGCCACGACCAGGTCCGCCACCCCGCGTCCGGAAGCGACCGCCGACGGGGCCATCGGCATGGAGCGGAACCGGTCGATGACCCCCTTGCCCGCGTCGGTGACGACGGCCATCGCGGTGTTCATGAAGCCCATCGTCATGGTCGTGGCGAACATGCCGGGCATCAGGAACTCCCGGTAGTCGCCTCCGCCGGGCACCTTCATCGCACTGCCGAAGATATAGCCGTACAGCAGCACGGAGAGGATCGGGAACCCCAACTGCCAGATGATGGCGATGGGTTGGCGCTGATAGTGGGTCAGGCTGCGGCGTGTGACGTTCCAGCAGTCGACGAGCGCCCAGGAGAGCCGGCCGCGCTCCGGTCCCACGGCCGCCGCGGTGTCCTTCCGTTCGAGCGTGGTCATGCCGTCGCCCCCGTCTTCTCGTTCGCGCACTCCGCGCCCGCACCTGTGCCCGCGCCCGCGCTCGGGCCCTTGTCCGCCACGCCGCCGACCTGCGTACCCGGGGGCTCCTCGTCCGCCGCCCCGCGCCCCGTCAGCCGCAGGAAGACATCGTCCAGGCTGGGCCTGCGCAGCCCGATGTCCTCGACCGCGACGCCCCCGTCGCTGAGCACCCGCGCCACCTCCGTCAGCGCGGCCACCCGGTCGGCGACCTGCGCGTGCACCCGGCGGGCCGTGCCGTCCGTGATGACGAGCCCGCCCCCGGCCACCCGGTCCACCGCCCGCGCCACCGCCGGGAGATCCCCCTCCTCGGCGGCGACGACCTCGATCCGGTCCCCGCCGATCCTGTTCTTCAGCCCGTCCGGGGTGTCGTCGGCGATGGCCCGGCCCCGGTCGATGACGGTGATGTGCGAGGCGAGCCGGTCCGCCTCGTCCAGATACTGCGTGGTGAGCAGGACCGTCGTACCGCCCGTCACCATCGCCCGTACCGCGTCCCAGACCTCGCCCCGGCCGCGCGGGTCGAGCCCGGTCGTGGGCTCGTCCAGGAACAGCACGGCGGGCGCCAGGATCATGGAGGCGGCCAGGTCGAGCCGTCGCCGCATCCCGCCGCTGTACTCCTTGGCCCCCTTGTCCGCGGCCTCCACCAGGTCGAACTGTTCCAGCAGCTCCCCCGCCCGCTGCCGGGCCCGCCCGGCGCCGAGGTGGAACAGGCGGCCGAACATCTCCAGGTTCTGCCGGCCGGTGAGGACCTCGTCGACGGCGGCGTACTGGCCGGCCAGCCCGATCCTGCTCCGTACGAGCCGGGGTTCGCGCCCCACGTCGAGCCCCGCCACCTCGGCCCGCCCGCCGTCGAACCGCAGCAGGGTCGCGAGGACCCGCACGGCCGTGGTCTTGCCGGCACCGTTCGGTCCGAGCAGACCGTGCACGGTGCCGGGGCGGACCGCGAGGTCGAAGCCGTCGAGCGCCCGCTTCTCCCCGCCGCTCCCCTTTCCCCCGCCCTTCCCCCGGTCCTTCCTCCGCCCCTTCTCCCGGTACCGCTTCACGACGCCTTCGGCCAGGACCGCGTATCGGGACGCAGACATGGCACACCCCCTCCACAGAGACGACCAGAACCCTCGGATCAGAACTGGGTACACCGTACCCGATGAAGAGTACACCGTACTCAATTCCTGACCGGCGCATTACTCTGGTGCTCATGACGAGAAACGGTTCGGCAGCGGAAACGGACGGCACGACCACCGGGAGCGGTGACATCGCGCGCAGCCTGGAGCTCCTGTGGAGCACCGGCGACCGCCCCAGCCGCGGCCCGAAACCGGGTCTCACCCTGGACCGGATCGTCACCACCGCCGTCGCCGTGGCGGACGCGGAGGGACTGGCCGCCGTCTCGATGCGCCGGCTCTCCACCGAGCTGGGCACCGGCACGATGTCGCTCTACCGCTACGTCCCCGGCAAGGCCGAACTGCTGGACCTGATGCTCGACCGGGTCCTCGGCGAACCGCTCACCGGCGGCGCCGCCGACGTGCCCGCGGACTGGCACGACGCCATCGACGCGATGGCCCGCACCTATCTGGGCAACCTCCGCCGCCACCCCTGGCTGCTCAAGATCAACCAGGCGCGCACGGTGCTCGGCCCCAGCGCCCTGCGCGGGCTGGAACTGGCCCTCACCGGCCTGCGCGGCATGGGACTGTCCGACCCCGAACTGATCGGCGTGATCATCACGGTCAACAGCTTCGTCGAGGGCCTCGCCCGCACCCAGAGCCACGCCGTGGAGGCCGTACGGCAGACGGGCCTGAGCGACGCGGACTTCTGGGAGGGCCAGCGCCCCTACCTGGAACGGGCCATGCTCAGCGGCGAGTACCCGATGATGGCGGGCATGGCGGAGGACACCTTCAGCGCCGACTTCGACCACTTCGAGTTCGGACTGCGGCGGCTGATCGACGGCTTCGAAGTGCTCGTCCAGGAGCGCGCGAGGGGATGACGGCGGTCCGGGTCCGTGCGCCAATGGAGACATGGACGCCAGCCGGGAGCTCGCTCCTTTCGTCAAGCAGTACGCCGTCCTGCTGAGCACCCACCGGCAGGACGGTTCGACCGTGGGCACGCCCGTCAACATCGCCGTCGAGGGTGATCACGCCTTCATCCGCACCTTCTCCTCCGCGTGGAAGGTCGAGCGGATGAGGAACCACCCGGAGGTGGAGATCGCCCCGTGCACGGTGCGGGGCAGGCCCACCGGCCCACGGATCAGGGCCTACGCGCGGCTGCTCCGCGCGGGCACGAAGGAGAACACCCACGCGGCACGGATGCTGTCGCGCAAGTACCCGGTGATGCACGGGGTACTGGTCCCGCTCGCGCACCGGCTGAAGCGTGACCGGACGCTCCACTACGAGGTGTGGCCGATTCCGGACGAGTGAGCCGGTGCGAAGACGTTTCCAGCGCGAGCCCCGCACACCTTCATACATATCGTCAATCTGCCGCTACTGAAACGTGTGACCACCTCCCATGCGCTCTCGATCTAGACATTTATGGGTGTAATCCGGCCCGGGGCACCGTGGATGATTGCCATACACACCCGCCTTACAGGATCTTCGAAGGGCAAGCGTGAGAGACGAAACGGTGGAAGGGTCACACGGAGGCGGGCGAATAAATTTTCGGCACGTCTTCATTTGCCCGACCGTGACATAGCCTCCCCGTTCGTTCATCGAATGAAGGAGAATTTGTGATCTCGAAGACGAAGAGGGTTGCCCGCTCCGTGGCCGTGGCGTTCGCCGCGACCGCGGCGGTCACCATGGCCCTGCCCACGGGCAATGCCTACGCGATCGACCACGTCGAGTGCCGTGGCGGGGAGAACTTCCTGAAGATCTGGTCGCACCTGGACGGCCGCTCCAGCGTGGACTGCTACGCCAACAAGGGCCGGACCAACTTCGGCAGCTGGTGGGTCGACCGGATTTCGACGGGCAACAACGACCTCATCTACTACGACGAGAACGGCGACTCGGTGCGCATCAACCGGTGGACCGACATCACGTTCCCGAACCGTCCCCCGAAGGTCAAGGACATCGAAATCCTTTAGCGGACGAACAGATGAACCGACCGGTGGACGGTCGGGCCGCGGTCCGGGAAGACCTGCCGATTCACGATTCACGGCCCTGCACGATCCAGGCCCTCGGCTGATTCAATCCACTTCCCGTACAAGCTGAATTCATCGTGGTGTTGAATTCTTCGTGGGGTTGAATTCTTCGTGGGGTTGAATTCACCCACTCCCGGCCGACCGATACAGGCCGCGTGCCCGTGCGCGCGGCCTGTATCGGCATGCCCGTGGCCGTCGCCCCGCGCACCCCGCCTCACCCCTGCCCGCGCCGCCTCCGCAGGGCGAACCAGATGACCGCCACCCCGGCGATGACGACCGCGCCCAGTGTCATGCTCCCCTTCTCCCCGCCGTCGTCCGCGCTGTCCCCGCCGCCTCCGCCGGACCCCCGGCCGGCGCTCCCGGAACCGCCCTCCGAGCTCTTGCCGCCCCTGCCGCCCGGGACCTCCACCCGCTCCACATCGCTCCGCCTCCCCTCCGAGCCGAACATGAGCGCCGAGCCGTCCGCCGTGTACGTCACCGACTCGGCCTGCCCCTGGAACGGGGCGCTCACCGCGCGGTCGTCGCCGAGCCTGCCGCCCTCGAAGGCATACGCGCGAGCGCTGAAGTAGGACCGCAGCACCAGCTCGGTCCCGTCCGGCGAGAACGCCCCGTCCGTCACCCACGGCACCTCCCCCACCCTGCGGAACACATTGGTCCCGCCGGTGGAGAGCTTCGCGGGCCCTTCGTAGAGCCCGCCGCCGTCCTCGTTCTTCGAGGCGATGTACACCCGGCCGGTCTTCGGGTGGACCATCATCGCCTCGGCGTTGCGCGCCCCGTCCGCGTACGTCACATCGAACTGGGTCGCCGTGACGGTGGCGTCGCGCAGCTCCTTCGGCTCGGGGAAGCGGTAGATCCAGACGTGGTCCCACGTCCCGTTCAGGTTGTCGCCGATGTCACCGACGTACACGTTGCCGTCGGGTCCGATCGAGATCGCCTCGACGTCACGGGGCTCGCCGACGCCGCGCATGGTGATCGTCGCGACGGTCTTCCCGGTGCGGGAGTCGACGGCGTAGATGTACGGACCGTCGTCGCTGTCGTTGTGCGTCCAGTAGACGCCCGGGTGGGTGGGGCTGGCGGCCAGACCGCTGGACTCGGTGATCCTGGGGTCCTCGATCGTGAAGCTCCGATCGGCCCCGCCGTCGTCGGCCGCGGCGAGGGCCGCCCCCGGAAGCAGCAGGAGCGTGGCGGCACCGAAGGCAGTCAGATACGAGCGCATGGGCTCAAGTGTCCATCGTCACGTCGCAGGCCGACGCGCTGATCGGCCATGATGGCGCATATGCGTTTTCTGCTGGTCGGCGATTCCATGACGATCGGGCGCGCCGGCGACTTCACCTGGCGCTTCCGTATGTGGCAGCACCTCGAAGCGACCCTCGGCGGGGGTTTCGCGCTCGTCGGCCCGCGCACGGAGCTGTACGACACCGAGGCGGGCGCCCCGCTCTCGTACGCGTACGGCGCCCCGTCCTTCCCCGCCGGGGCCCGCGCGCACCTCGCGGGCTGGGGCGAGGGCTGGCTGCACATGGCTCCGGTGATCGGGGACGCGGTCACCGGGACCCGCGCCGATGTCCTGCTCGTCTCGCTCGGCCTGATCGACCTCGGGTTCTACACGGACAGCGCGCAGACCGCGCGCAACGCCCGCGCGTTCATCGCCGCGGCCCGCGCCGCCAACCCCCGTATCAGGATCGTGCTCCTGCCCGTGATCCCCAACGTCCGGGCGGAGTCGGACGCCCCCTTCGCCGCCGAGTGCGAGCGCTTCAACGAACTCCTCGCCAAGGCGGTCGCCGACCTCGACGAAGCCGCCTCCCCGCTGCTGCTGGCCTCGCGCCCGACCGGGTACGACATCCACACGGACACCTACGACGGCACGCACCCCGGCCCGAGCGGCGAGCACAAACTGGCGGCGGCCTTCGCCGACGCGATGCACCAGGCGTGGGGACTGGGCGGGCCGTACACGCCCCGCGGCTGAAACCACTGCGCCCGCCCGCCCCCGGACCGTACGGTGGTGCCTCATCGGCCGAATGACGATCAGGTACGGGGGTGGGTCAATGGACCCGATTTCGCTGGGTGTTCTGGCAGCGCTGGCAGGCGGCGCGGGCGGGGAGATCGGCCGTCAGGCCTGGTCCGGACTGACGGGCCTGGTGCGCCGGCGCCGGGACCCCGCGCCGGGAACGCCCGAGGGCTCGGCCCCGGAACCCGACCCCGCCGAGACGGCGCTGACCGCGCTGGAGGGCCGCCCCGGGGACCGGGAGCGGGCCGGGGAACTCGCACAGGCGCTGCGTACCCAGGTCGAGGCGGACGAGGCCTTCGCCCGTGCGGTACGGGTGTGGGAGGCGATGTTCCAGGCCTCGCTGACCGCGGACCCGGAGGCGGCGGAGGAGCTGGAGGCGGCCGTCCGGGCGGTCGACCCCGAGGCCGTGGCCCCGGGGTCGGTGCACAACGACTTCCGCGGCAGCACGTTCAGCGGCCCGGTGCAGGGCAGCGGCACCCAGCACAACACGTTCAGCCGGTAGCCGGTCCCGTGCCCCCGTCGGCGGGCGTCCTGCTCCGTTACGGGGTGAGGGCGTCCGCGGACACCAGCGTGCCGTCGCGGAAGCAGAGCCGGTACGCGTCGCCCGACCGGTCGTCGAACCGGTCGGCCGTCATCGCGTAGTACGAGCACGATGTGCCGGGTCCGGCAGGCTCCGCGTCCACCGGGCGGTGGCCGGTCCGGCGTTCCGGCAAGAGGGGTTCGGCCTCGGACCGGGCCATCCCCACCCGCAGCCGGGCGAAGTCGCCGGGTTCGAGGACCGACCGGGACACCGACCACAGCTCCCACCCCATGAGCACCAGCGACAGCAACGCCCCCGCCACCAGCGGCACCAGGACCGCGGCGACGAGCGTCCGGCGCACCCGGCGCCCGGCATGGCGGTGCTCCTGGGGCAGCGCGCCACCCCCGCCACCGGACCCGCCGGACCGGGACCCGCCGGACCCGCCGGACCGGAGAGCGATGGGTGCGACGGGTGCGACGGGTCGCGCGGGGGTGTGCGGAATCCGGGCGGCGACCGCGAAGCCCCCGTCGCGCGGACCGTGGGTGAAGGTGCCCCCGGCCAGCCGCACCCGCTCGTCGAGCCCGATGAGCCCGTGTCCGCCGTGGGCACCGCTCCCTGGTGGTGCGGCTGGGGCGGCGACCGGTGACGGCCCGTTCTCGACCACCACTTCGGTCTCGTCGGCCGAGTGCGCGACGCGAACGCGCGCCGTGGTGTGCGGGGCGTGCTTGGCGACGTTGGTGAGCGCCTCCTGCACGACGCGGTGCACGGCCCGCTCGACGACCGGGGGGACGCCGTCCGCCGTGCCGTCGACGCGCAGGTCGACCGGGAGCCCGGACGCGGAGGCCTCGTCGGCCAGCCGGGCGACCCGGGACACGGAGGCGGCCGGGCCACCGCGACCGCCACGGACGGCACCCTCGTCCGGGGTTCCCGCAGGGCGCAGGGGCACTTCGTCGCTCCCGTCACGCAGGACGCTGATCACTTCCCCCAGCCGCTCCACCGCGGCCCCCGCCCTGGCCCTGATGTCCCCGGCCGCCTGCCGGTGCCGGTCGTCGAGGTCGGCCGCGAGGCTCAGCGCGCCCGCCGAAAGGGCGATCAGGCTGAGGTCGTGGCCGAGGACGTCGTGCATGTCCTGGGCGATCCGGGCCCGTTCGCGCAGCCGTGCCTGCTCGGCGACCAGCCGTTGTTCGCGCTCCAGTTGTGCCGCCCGCTCCCACCCGGCCCGGACCAGCTGCCGGTACTGGTGCCGGAACCGCCCCGCGAACCACGGCAGCATCGCCGCGAGGACCACCACGGCCACGAACCGGCTCCCCAGCGGCAGCCACGACGGCACCAGGGCCACCGCCACCACCCCGGCCGCGACGACCGCGACCAGCGCGAGCGCGGTGGGCCGGGCCCGCCCCGTCCGCTGCCCGGCGAGGAACGCGGCGACCGCCGCCGGAACCACCCACCACAGGCTGACCATGCTCAGCCCCACCCCGGCCGCGGCGGCGGCAGCGGCCACCCCGGCCGGATCCCCGGGCCGGGTCCGCGGTCCCGCGCCGCCGCGTTTCGCACTGTCCATACGAGGACGGTACTGAGCGCGAAGTCCCCGGGTCCCGCCCCGGTGGCCGGATCCCCCGGTCCGCCCGGGATCCCCGGATCCCCGGATCCCCCGAGACCCCTGCCCCGGATCACGCCCGGGTCATTCCACCTGCTGCGACCCCAGCATCGTCAGCGCCAGCTCGGTGAGTTCACCGGACACCTCGGCGGGCCGGGCCCGCCGGGGCCGGCGGCTGTGATGGGCCATCAGCTCGTGGACCGTACCGACCATCACCATCACGTCGACCCGGTGGTCCCGGTCCTCCGCCTCCCCCCGGTCCACCGCCCGCTCGGCCTCCCCGGTCAGGAACTCCGTCCACAGGGCCCGCCACAGCTTGCAGTGTTCGTCCACCGTGGCGCTCACGCCCAGCACCTCGACGAAGGTCACCCGGGCCTCGCGCGGATCGCGGGTGACGGCTTCCACGTAGGCGTCGAAGAGGCGCCGGACGCGCTCGGCGGTCCCGCACTCGTCCATGCCCTTGGCGAGCAGGGCGTTCTCCGCGGCCCGCAGCCCGCTCGTCGTCACCCGGTTGTGCAGCGCGACGAGCAGCCCCTCACGCGAGCCGTACTCCTTGCGCAGCACCTCGGCCGGAACCCCGGCCGCCGCGCAGATCGCCAGCTCGGTCGTCTCCGCGTACCCGACGACTCCGAACAGTTCCCGGGCCGCGTTGAGGAGTTGCTCGCGCGCCTGGTTCCGGAGCGTGTCACCGGGGCCAGTGCGCTGAGCCGGCCAGTTGTCCACCACCGGTCCTCCTTCAGCGGAAGAGGTGCGGGAGAGGAGCCTCAGCACCTCTGCACAGACCGCCCGCCCCATTGTGCTCGCCCCGGCACGGTGGTTCCGACTGCGCCACACCCCAACCGGAGTGCGGCACCCCGCCCTCACACCCCCTGTCGCGCCGTCGACGCGCTCCCCCGGCGGATCGGGGGGCCGACGTTTTTCAGCCCCAAAGTGGCACGGTGAGCGGTCGGGAAAGTTGACGAGGAGGACGCGTTCGCCCTTCGGGGCCGTTCCTGCGGGGCCAGTTCGTCCGGGACCGTTCCCACGGGCGGTTCTTCCGGGACCGTTCCCACGGGGCGGTTCTTCCAGGGCCGTTCCCACGGGGCGGTTCTTCCAGGGCCGTTCCTGCCTGGCCCTTCACCAGACGACCGGCATGCTCCGCAGTCCGAGGACGATGCCGTTGAGTTTGAACTCGGCCTGCGCCGAAGGGAACACCGGGCGCAGGCCGGGGATGCGGCGCAGCAGGGTGGTCAGCGCGACCTCCAACTCGATCCGGGCCAGCTGGCGGCCGATGCACTGGTGCGCGCCGAAGCCGAACGACAGGTGCGTACGGGACTGTCGGCCGAGGTCCATGGTGTCCGGGGCCGGGAACACGCTCTCGTCCCGGTTGCCGGACGGGACCGCGGCGACCAGCCACTCCCCCGCCTTCACGGCGGTGCCCCCGACAGTGACGTCCTCGGTGGCGTAACGCAGCAGCCCGAACTGGATCACCGACAGATAGCGCAGCAGCTCGTCCACGGCGGATCCGGCGGTGTCCGGTGCGGCCCGGAGTGCGGCCCTGCGCTCCGGATCCTCCAGCAGCACCAGCGCGCTGAGCGCGATCATGCTGGCGGTCGTCTCATGTCCGGCGACCAGCAGCAGCACACCGAGGGTGGCCAACTCCGGCACGGAAAACGGGCGTTCGGTCCGGTTGCCGCGGTCGATCAGCCGACTGAGCAGATCGTTGCGGGGCTCGGCGATCCGTTGCCGGATCAGCTCGCCGAGGTGGTCCTGGAGCCGCCCACTGGCCGCGTCGCGGGCGGCTTCGTCCGCGTCGAAGCCCATCAGCACCTCGCTGTCGCGCTGGAACGCCTCGTGATCCTCGTAGGGCACGCCGAGCATCTCGAAGATCACCAGCGACGGGATCGGCAACGCGAAGTCCCGCACCAGGTCCGCGCCCGACCCGGAGAGCATCGCGTCTATGTGCTCGTCGGTGATCCGCTGGATGTACGGGCGCAGCGCCTCCATGCGCCGCACGGTGAACTCGCCCATCAACAGCCGCCGCAGCCGCGCGTGTTCCTCGCCGTCCAACTGGATCATCGAGCCGGGCAGCGGGGCGCGGCCGTCGTAGGACGGCAGCATGTGCATCGACCCCGCGCCGCGTGAGCTCAGCCGCCGGTCCTTGAGCACGCCCCGGATGTCCTCGTACCGGCTGACCAGCCACGCGTCCATCCCGGCCGGGCAGCGGACCGGTGTCACGGGTGCCTCGGCACGCAGCCGGGTGTAGGTCTCGTTCGGGTCGAAGGGACAGGAATCCGGCCTGCCGCCCGGAATACCCGGGACGTCGGCACCGAAAGGGGGACGGGTGTTCGTCATGAGGGAGGGCTCCAGCCTGACGGAAGGTCTCACGGCACACCGTGCCGGGGACGGAGAGGCTACGGTCCGTCCACCGCTCCGGGGACCGCGACCGGCTTCTCGCGCCTGCCCGCCGGGCGGCTGAAGCGCCGGACGGCGGGTCGTTCGACCACGGTGTAGAGGGCCGCCGCGAGGGCGACGCTGATCACGACGGTCAGCAGGACATGGATCAGTCTTGTCGACGGGGACGCGGCCACCGCCTCGCCCGTGGCGTGCACCGCGCCGATCGGGCCGTACTGGATGACCAGGTAGTGCACGAGATAGAGGGCGAACGAGATCTCTCCCAGCCACACCATGGTCCGGCCGTTGAACGGCGTACGCACGGCGCGTACGTCGGCACCGGCGCCCGCCGCGATCACCAGGGCGAGTGCGAACGCGGTCGGACCGGCGCAGAGGTGGAAGATGCCGGGCAGTCCGGCCTGGAACACCACACAGACGACCGTGAGGAGAAACGCCGGTGCCATGCCCAGGCGAATCCATTTCCCCGAGATCACGATGCGTGCCATCAGGATGCCGAGAATGAATTCGAGCATCCTGGTGAGGGGAAAGCTGTACGCGAACCAGGACTGCCACTGCGGAACCGCCGGGTCCCACGAGGTGGCCGGCTGCTCCGGCAGAAGCAGCGCGACGAAGGGTACGGCGATGATCGCGGCGGCGACGACCGCAGCCCACGCCCATAAACGCGCCGAGCGGATACGCCGGACGAAAACGATCAGCCAAGGAAATGCGAAATAGAACATCAGCTCGCAGCCGAGGGTCCAGCTCGGCACATTGATGCCGGTCAGTCCGCCGAGCGCGTCGAAGTGGGGAATCCAGGGCTCGATCAGCAGGAGCGGCGGTATCGTGTTGATCAACATGACCGGCACACCGGCGATCACCATCAGCACCAGCGTGACCGCGAAGGTCGTCAGATGGTTCGGAAAGATCTTCGCCACGCGTCGGCGCCAGAAGAGCCTCGCGGTGTCGTTCGGATCGTCGACCCACGTGAGAATGAACCCGCTGAGCACGAAGAAGAAGGCCACGCCGACCGGCCCGAGGGTCGTGATCAGATCCAGCAGGCCGGGATGTTCCGTTCCCACTATCTGCCCGGACAGGTGAGAGACCACGACGGCGAATGCCGCGATGAATCGCATTCCGGTCAATGATGGCAGACGATTCCGCCGGGCGGGCAACTCCGACGTCTGCACCATCATCCCCCTCCGGCTTCACCCGGCGGACAGCACCGGGATGAAATCACTGAAGCCTCACTATCAATGATTTCCTTGACACGGGTCAAGCCGATTATTTCGATCACTTGAATCCCATTGTGCGATTCAATGGACCGGCGGAATGAAATTTCTCGCGCAATATTCCACACGCGAGGCAGAAGAAAAGTCCTCGGTCGTCGGCGCTGTCGGTCGGCGACACCGTCAGTCGTCGGCGCCGTCGTCGCAGCGGTGATCCGCGCGGGGCGCGTTCTGGTGGGCGACGGCGTCCTTCCAGCGGGCCCGCTCCGTGCCGAGCCGGTCGTCGGCGCTCACGGCGAACCACACCCAGCCGTCCTCGTACTCGTGCGTGTCCGTCAGGCCGATGACGTAGCGGCGGCCGGGGCGGAGCGGCGCGTAGTCCGGTTCACCGGCGGCGACGGCACGCCCCTTCGCGTCCCCGGCTGCGGACTGGCCGATCACCATGGACGCGGGCGGGTCGCCCTTGAGGGGTTCCGTCACGGTCACGGCGGACATGACGACCCCGCCTTCGAGCTCGGGCTCCTCCTCGCGGTACTCGACCGTCCGGTCGACGGTGACGATCGCGACCGTCCCCACGTTGCCCGCCTTGTCCCGGTCGGTGGTGTCCTCCGGCAGGCAGAGGGTCTGCGCGGCCGTCACGTCGTCCAGGGTGGTGTACCAGTAGCCGGCCCCGGCCGTCGCGAGCACGGTGGCGGCGGCGAGCGCGGTGAGCAGAAGGCGGGTTCGCGTCATGGTCAGCCCCAGAGCTTCTTGTAGTTGGCCTTGTCGGTGTCGGTCGGCTCGGTGATCGGCATGGTCACCAGCGGGGCGGGCCACATGAGCGACGCCACCTGCTCGGACTTGTGACACAGGCCCAGGGCGTGCCCGAGTTCATGCGCGGCGACGTGCCGGCGCAACTCGGTCGAGGCGTACTTCCCGGGTTTGTCGAGGGACTTGCGGTTGAGGTGGATGACATCGGTGTCCGCCACACCGCCGTGGTGCTCGTAATAGGCACCCTTGCCATCGGCCTTGCTGTAGTCGCGCCAGTCGAGGTCGTTGACGGTCGTGGCACTGTCCGGCCGGATCTTGATCCGCGACAGCGAACCGGTCTGCCAGACCTTCCCGGCCCAGGTGCGCGCGTCGTCGTACTTCGTCGCGGACGTCCACCGGATCTCACCGTCGTCGACCGCCGAGTCCGAGCGCCGCTCCCGCTCCCCCGCCACACACCCGGCGGCCCCCTTCACCCCCGCCGCCCCGCGCACCCCCGTCGCTCCCGTCACCTGTTCCCCGTAGGCGACCGCGGTGGCCGAGACGGCAGTGGTGGTGGCGCACGCGAGTGCGACCAGCACACGGACCGGATCCATCGGAGGCTTCACAAGCGCTTCTCCTTCGCAGGTGAGAGGCACCGTACTGAGGCCCGCGCCCCACAGGGAACGGTACGGGCGGGCATTCACTCCGGAGGGGGAAGAGAGGGGAGCGGCCGGTACGCCGAGGGGGCCGCCCGGCACCGCGAAGAGCCCTCGACGCGTCCGGCCGGCCCGTACATCCCGCCCGTGCGGCCGATCCGTGCGGCGCCTGTCAGTCCCTGCCGGCCATCCAGATGGTGAGGCTGTTGGCGATCCGGTGGATGCTGTCCTCGGTGACGACCTCGTGCTCGCGGCGGGCCGTATCGCGGCGCACGACCTCGTAACCGCCCTCGCCCCGGAGCGTGACCGAGGCGTGCCAGCGCGGCTCGTCCTCGTAGGGCTCGATGACGACGAAGGTGTTGTCCGAGTCGTTGAGGTCGCTGAACAGCATGTACAGCGCGTCCTCGGACGGGTCGTCGATGATGTCGCCGTCCTCGCTGACGGCACGGTAGTACGAGGCATCCATCGGAACTGTCCCCCTCTTCGGCCCACCGGCCCGGTCACCGGCTCGATCACCCCAGCGTGGCACGCGGGTCCGACAGCCGGGCCGGGCACGGACGCACACGGGCCCGACGACCCGGCCGGGCACGGACGCACGCGGGCCCGACGACCCGGCCGGGCACGGACGCACGCGGACACGCCCCGGGCGGCCGGGGCCACCCCAACCGCCCGCCCCGAACCGCCCCGCCCCCGCCGGTCCTTCGGTGCCGCTCAGCCCGCCGGCCGCTCCACCGGAATCCACAGCGCCGCGTCGGCCCGCGTCCCGTCGTCCGAGACGCGCACGCTCACGATCTCCGGCCCCGGCCTGCTCCGGTACGGGTTCGACGGGAACCACTGCGTGAACACGTCCCGCCACAGGTACTGGAGCGCCTGCGGGAAGGCGCCCGCGCTCTCGAAGACGGCCCATGTGCCCGCCGGGACGTCCAGGGCCTCCATGTCCTCCGGCGCCTCGGCGCGCGTCACCACGCCGTGGTAGTAGTCGAGTTCGGTCCCCTCGGCCCGGCTCGGGTCGAGATGGTCACTCACCCCGACGATCCCCTCCGGCTCCTGGTCCGACAGCTCCGCGATCCGCCGCAGCGTTTCCTTCCCCATGCCCCGGATGAACGCGGCTATCGCCGGGTTCATCCCCTCGTGGACGAGCGATACCCGGGTCTTCCTCCCGACCACGCGGAACCGCTCCCTGTCCACGATCCGGTAACGCATGCTGCTGCTCCCCTCGATGACGAGGCGGAAGGACATCCGCGGCTGGGACTGCAGAGCCGCACCGGTCCGCCGGGCCTCGCCCGGACCCACCCCGTGCATCGCGCGGAACGCACGGGCGAAGGCCTCGCCCGAGCCGTAGCCGTAGCGCGTCCCGACGTCCAGCAGCGTCCGCTCACCGCCGAGCACCTCGGCCCCCGCCACGGTCAGCCGCCGACGCCGGATGTACTCCGACAGCGGGATGCCGGCCAGCGCGGAGAACATCCGGCGCAGGTGGTATTCCGATGTCAGGGCGATCCGCGCGAGTTCGGCCACGTCGATCGTCCGGTCGAGGTGCGACTCGACGTACTCCATGGCCTGGTTCAGCCGCTCCAGCATCCCGGCCCCTTCCTTCTCGATTCACCCACGCCGGAAGCACCCCACACCGCCCCCGGCATTCCGACCGGGCCCCGTGGAAGCGCCCCCGGGTCTGCCCAGCACAGCTGAACCCTCACACGAGCGAACCAACAGGAAACGGGCACCCAACCGTCCCGTTCACCCCCGGCGCGCCCGCGCGAACAGCCAAGGCCGGGTACCGATGGCCAGACTCCGGCTTTCGCCTTGTGAATACCGCTCCGTATGTTAACGAGAGTGATCGCACCGACGGAGGAAGCCATGGCCTGGGAAGAGTGGGAGCAGATCAAAGCGGATGTGACCAGCCGACATGCCGGCCAGATGCAGCTGAACCAGCTCGCTCCGGCGACAGGAGGCGTCGCCCCGGATCTCGCCTCGAACCCGGCGGAGAAGCAGGCAGCGGCGAAGGCCATCAATGACGATCTGGAGCACGATGTCGAAAGAGACGGCAAGCACGCTGCTGAGAGCGTGAACGCGGCAGTCAAGGAGTTCGGCGCCAGAGACGGTTATGGCTGGGAAACTTCCCGTGAGTTGAAGAAGGCACACAAGACGTGGGAGAAGCAGGTCAAGGCGCTGCTCAGCCGCCTCGCGTGGGAGAAGCGCGCCCTGGGAAAGACGGGCATCGACTTCCAGAACAATGATCTCGATATCGCTGCACATCTGGCCCGGCAGTCCCGGATCGACAACTGCTGACCAGCCGACCTACCGGCTCCAGGGGGATGTGTGCCGACCTACCACGAAGTGATGAGCACTGACCTGTCCAAGCTCACCGCAGCCGCCGACAAGTGGGGCGAGATGGCAGTCAGGTTCAAGACGATCGAGGAGCAGTACAAACGAGATGTCCATGGAGTCTCGCGCGGAGAGTCGTGGGCAGGCCTCAGCGCCGACGCCGCTGACTACCGGTTCACCGTGACGCTCAAGGAACTCCGGGGTGCGCAGAAGGAGGCCAAGGCGGTCGCCTCCATCCTGCGCGATGCCCACACTCAACTCGTCGATCTCCGGAGCAGGGTGGAGGCAGTGCGCGCCGATGCCGTCAAGGACGGCATGCGAGTCTCCGACCAGGGCGATATCGCCTTCGACACCGAGTTGCTCAGCCAGAGCGCGCGCACCGCGTACGTGCACGACCCCAGCTATCAGGAAAGTGCCCACGCGAAGGCGGCCGAGTGGGCTGACCGCCTCGGCCAGGCGGTCAAGGCGATCACCGACACCGACGACGGCATCGGACTCGCACTTGCAGCCGCCGTACTCGACTCCGATGTCCTGGACGGCACGTTCAACGGCTTCAACGGACACCCCACAGACAGTCCCTACCCTTCCCTGGAGGAGGCCGGCAAGGCCGCAAACATGCCAAAGGAGAGGAAGGCTGTAGCGGAGTGGTGGCGCGACCTCGATCCGGTCACCCGCGGCATCCTGCTGAGCGAGCGCAGCGACGAGCTGCGAGCGGCAGGGATCCTGGACCCCCTGTACAAATGGGCGTCCGCCGACGACGGCTCGGGAACCTTCGACGTGGAGGAGCCCACTCCCCACGACCTATGGATCCTGGCTCGGGCAGAGGCGATCGCCACTGGAGGTGACATCACGGGAGAGGTCGCGGCGTCCCGCAACATGGAGCACTACCTTCGCGGCACCGGGGAGCCGCTCGACCTTGATGTCGACCGCATTCTGCACGACGATTCCGGGTTTCGGACCGAGATCGACACGCTTCACATCGCCGAGAACCGGGAGGGATGGCGCCAGAAGGCTCTCGCTGAGTTCGAGAAGGCCGGTAGCGACAGGACAGTCGTCGTTCCCGTGGAGAGCCAGGCGCTTGGACGGACGTTCGGTGAGGATGAGTGGTTCCACGCGGTCGGGTCGCACCAGCAGAACGTGTCGGGCCTGGTAACCGTCAGTCCGGGCGAGGGCGGCAAGCCCAAAGTCTCGCTCGACTATCAGGTCAACGTGTGGGACCGCTACAACTGGGACGCCGGCAAGTCGACGACGTTTCCCGGTGGGATCGTCATCCCGGACGTGGACATGGGACGACTGCACAAGGTGGGCTTCGCTCAGGAATTCGACCTGCGCGGCAACAGCTCCACTTTCACCCAGGACCTGAACAGTGGCTCCGCCCCCGGGGCAACACCGGCAGACCCGGGCCGCGAAGGCTCGCGCGGGGACGTCTCGCGCGGGGACGAGGAGAACAGGTGAACACTCGACACACGCTCTTGCCCAGCCTGTTCGTTGCTCTCGGCGCCACACTGCTCGTCACCTCGTGCTCGACGGTCGGCGCGGACGATCCGGACGTGAGCGGCGGACGAACCTCCCACTGGGGAAAGGACGTCGGCGCCCCCGAGGCCTCCGCCTTCATGAAAGTGGAGGTGCCGGAGGGCGCGGCGGAGGTGAAGGGGGCCGTTCAGGTCAATCCGCAGGAGGACATCTACTTGCTCTCCTTCGTCACCGACGAGAAGACCGCCGTGCGGATGGCAGAGGATCTGCGCCCCGAACAGCCCCTGCGCACCAGGGATCATGACCTTCCGCCCGCGACCGAGCTCTTCGGGCACCTCGGTCTCGCCGAGCCCCAGACCGAGAAGAGCGCCCGTTGGGCGGGGGTGTGTCCGCCGTGCGTGGGTGACGAGCGACGGAGTGAGGTCGCATGGATCGAGATCCACGTCCTTGAACTGGACGCCGAGAAGACCCGGGTGTACATGCAGGCGTTCTGACCCTGCCCGGGAGCACGGAATTCGCCGACCGGGCTTCTCGTCGTACGGAATGCCTGTGGCGCGTCGCGGAGTACACCGCCTCGGCCTCCTGCCCGGTCGCCTCCCGAGCACAGACCCTGTGGTCCTCCTCGACTCCTGAGAAGGGCCACAGGGCTTCGGTGATCGATCGCAGTTCGGTTCGGCTGCTGAAGCGGCGCTTGGGGGCCGGCCTGCCCTCAGCCCTTCACCGTGAAGTCCGCCCGCAGCAATGCCTCGTCACGGGAGGACGGGCCCACGAGCAGTTCGAAGCGGCCCGGCTCCACGATGCGGTGGCCCTCGGCGTCCACGAGGGTGCAGTCCGCGACCGGCAGCTCGACCGGGACCACCCGCGACTCCCCCGGGGCCAGGGACACCTGGCGGTAGGCCTTCAGCTCCTTCTCGGCCCATGTCACCGAGGTGACGGTGTCGCTGACGTACACCTGCACCGTCTCCAGTGCGGGCCGCGTGCCCGTGTTGGTGAGCCTGACCCGCGCCCGCACCGTGTCGCCCGGACCGACGAGCGGGGTCCGCACCTCCAGGTCCGCGTACTCCACCGTCGTATAGCTCAGCCCCTCGCCGAACACGAACGCCGGGCTCTGTGTGAGGTCCGCGTACCGCGTGCCGTGCTGGCCCCGTACCTGGTTGTAGTACGTCGGCTGCTGGCCCGCGTGGCGCGCGAAGGACAGGGGGAGCCGGCCGGTCGGTTCGATCAGGCCGAGTACGAGTTCGGCGACGGCCCGGCCGCCGAGCATGCCCGGGTTGAAGGCGTGCACGATCGCCGCCGCACGGTGTGCGGACGGCGGCAGCACCAGCGGCTTGGAGCTGATGACCACGACGACGAGCGGCTTGCCCGTCGCCGCGAGCGCGTCCAGCAGTGCGACCTGGTCGCCGACGAGTTCCAGCGTCGCGGTGGACTTCCCCTCACCGACCAGTTCGATACGGTCGCCGACGACCGCGACGACGTGGTCGGCCGCCTCCGCCGCCGCGACCGCCTCGCCGATCAGCGCCGCGTCCGGCGCGGCGGGGACGACGACCTCCGGCCGGGGCTGCCCGTCCGGGAAGAACGCGCCCTCCGGGTCCGGTCCCACGGTGAGGATGCGGGCGCCCCGTGCGTACGAGACGTTCCAGCCGGCCGGCACATGGTCGCGGAAGCCGTCCAGCACCGTACGGATCATCCCGCGCGGCTGGCCGTCCGGCAGCCAGTCGGCCTGGCCGGAGGAGCCCGCCCAGTCGCCGAGCTGATTCTGCGCGTCGTCCGCGTTGGGCCCGACGACGGCGACCGTACGCGGTACGGGACCGGACGCCCCGGGAGCGGACACCGCGCGCCCGCCCGCACCGGCCACGAAACCGCCGGACAGCGGCAGCGTCCCGTCGTTCGCCAGCAGCACCAGCGAGCGCCGGGCCGCCTCCAGGTTCAGCGCCGCGTGCTCGGCGCCGCCGATGAACTCGGCCTGGCGGGCGGCGTCGGGCCGGCGCGGGTCCTCGAAGAGGCCCAGCTCGAACTTGAGCGTCAGGATGCGGCGTACGGCGGCGTCGATCTCCGCCTCGTCGAGCGTGCCGTCGGCGACGGCCTCCTGGGCCCCCTCGAAGAAGGCGGGTGTCGTCATCACCATGTCGTTGCCCGCGCGCACCGCCGCCGCCGACGCCTGCGCGGCGTCGGCGTACACCTTCTGCTCCCAGACCATGCGGCCGACGTTGTCCCAGTCGGTCACCAGCGTGCCGGTGTAGCCCCACTCGCCGCGCAGCACATCGTTGAGCAGCCAGTTGTTCACCGTGATCGGTACGCCGTCCATCGACTGGTAGCCGAGCATGAACGTGCGGCAGCCCTCGCGCGCCACCCGCTCGAACGGCGGCAGGAACCACGACCGCAGCTTGCGCCGCGAGAGGTCCGCCTCGCTCGCGTCCCGGCCGCCCTGGGTCTCGGAGTACCCCGCGAAGTGCTTCGCGCACGCCAGGATCGCCGTCGGGTCGCCCAGCCCGTCGCCCTGATACCCGCGCACCATCGCCGAGGCCAACTCGCCGATGAGGAACGGGTCCTCGCCGAACGTCTCGCTGACCCGGCCCCAGCGCAGGTCCCGCGTGATGCACAGCACCGGCGAGAACGTCCAGTGCACCCCGGTCGCCGAGACCTCGACGGCCGTCGCCCTGGCGATCCGCTCCACCAGCTCCGCGTCCCAGGTCGCGGCCATGCCGAGCTGCGTCGGGTAGATCGTGGCGCCCTGCCAGAAGGAGTGCCCGTGGATGCAGTCCTCCGCGACCAGCAGCGGAATCCGCAGCCTGGTGCGTCCGGTGGCCTCGGCCGCTTCCAGCACGCGTTCGGGCGAGGCGTGCAGGATCGATCCCACGTGCAGGTCCTCGACGAGGTGCCGCACTCCGTCCTTGGCGTTCAGCTGGAGCATCTGGCCGGTCTTCTCCGGCAGCGTCATACGGCCGAGAAGGTCGTCGACCCGCTCCGCGACGGGCAGCGCGGGGTCGAGGTAGGGCGGGAAGAGACCCACAGGAGTTCCTTTCAGGACGTCACTCCACACATCACCGCATCACCGTACGCCGAATACCGACCGAGTGGTAAGTATGTGACTGTGACAGCCTGACGGGACAGCCGTCCGAGGGACCGGGAACAGTCGGGAGAGTGCGAGTGACCGCCGAAGCGGGGCGTGGCTACGCCAAGGGCCGGGCGAAGCGCCGCGAGATCCTCGACCAGGCCATGGCCATGTTCGGCGAGGCCGGATACCGGGGCGCCTCACTGCGCGTCATCGCGACCCGCTGCGGCATCTCGCACCCCGGCCTCCTGCACCACTTCCCGACGAAGGAGTCCCTGCTCCTCGCGGTCCTCGAACACCGCGACGACGTGGACGGCGAATGGCTCGCGCTCGACACCGCCAAGGGTGTCGACCATCTGCGCCGGCTCGCCGACCTGGCCGCCCTGAACGCCACGCGGCGCGGCATCGTCGAACTGTTCTCGGTGGTCGCCGCCGAGGCGACCTCCGCCGACCACCCCGCCCACGCGTATTTCGTCCGCCGCTACCGGACCTCGGTGGCCAACACCGAACGCGCCTACCGCGAGGCCCGCGACGAGGGTGCCCTGCGCGCCGGCATCGACCCGTCGGCCGCCGGCCGGCAACTGATCGCCCTCATGGACGGCCTCCAGGTCCAGTGGCTCCTCGGCGACGGCGAGACGGACATGGCGGGCGTCCTGCGCGCCCACGTCCGGGCCCAGCTCACCGTCGACTTCTGACGCCGCCTGTTGGGGTCATCCGGTCACGGGGGGGTGACCCCAGCCACCCTCATCGCCGGTTTCGTGCGGCGGCCCCGCGTCCACGAACGGCGCCTCCGTCGCGGGACCGGCCGTGCCCTTCGTCACCGAACAGCCTGAATGGGGACGCCCGTTCGGGAAGTATGGGGTTCTGCGGGCCCAGGCATACACTCCCGAAAGGTCTCCGGAAGTGATCGAGAAGATGGCAGAGGAACGATGAGCGCCGACCTCCACTGGCTCATGTCCGGCTACAGCGGCAATCGGGGCGGCAGCTGTACGGAGGCCGCCGCCTGTCCCCGCACCGTCCGCGTCCGGGACTCCGAGGACCCCGCCGTCCCCGCGCCCTCCCTCTCCCCCGGCGCCCGGTCCTCCCTCCTCGGTCACGCGGCCGGATCAGCTGTCTGAGCCGTGACTGCGACAACGGGGGAATGCCTCGCCTGCGGACGGGAAATCGAGGAAGCCGCCGGGCCGGACCGGACGCCCGCGTACTGCACCCAGGCCTGTCGCCAGCGCGCGTACCGGGAGCGAGAACAGCCCTCCGCCCTCCCCGTGCGGGAATTGATCGCCGATCTCGGGGACCGGCTGCGGAAGCTGCGACCGGTGCCCGGGGACGCCTTCCATGCCGACGTCGAGGCGCTGTCCGGCCCGTTCGCGCAGCTGCGGCGCATCGCCCGGCAGGCACGTGCGGACGAGCGCGGGGAAGAAGGCGTCACACCTGAACCCGTGACGCATCCGACGGCCTCCCCCTCCACCGACGACGACTTCGCCGCACTCTCCGAGCAGTACGGGCGTGAGCTGCGGGTGCACTGTTACCGGCTGCTCGGTTCGTACGACGAGGCCGAGGACCTGACACAGGAAACGTTCCTCCGGGCCTGGCGGGCGCGGGACGCGCTCAGCGGTGTCACCCGGCCCCGGGCCTGGCTGTACAAGATCGCCACCCGGCTGTGTCTGGACTTCCTGCGCAGGCACGACCGGCGCCCCACGACGTACGCGCCCGTCCCCGGCGTGGACTCCGGCGTCGGACCGCCGCCCGTACGAGTGGCCTGGCTGCAGCCGTTCCCCGACGGCCAATTGCCCGGCAGGCCCGCTCCGGCGCACGAGCCGGACGCGGCGGCCGTGGCGAGCGAGACGCTGGAACTGCTCTTCCTGACCGCCGTGCAGAAGCTCCCCGCACGACAGCGGGCCGCCGTGATCCTGCGGGACGTCGCCGGGTGGTCCGCCCAGGAGACGGCCGAACTGCTCGGCTCCGGTACGGCATCGGCGAACAGTGCTGTCCAGCGGGGCAGGGCCGCCCTGCGGCAGGCGCTGCCGGGGCGCCGGGAGGACTGGTCGGTGCGCGAACCCGGCGCCGGGGAGACGGCGCTGGTGCGGCGCTACATGGATGCCGTGGCGCACCGCGACATCGACGCGATGGTGGAGCTGGTGCGGGAGGACGTGGTGCTGACGATGCCGCCGAACCCGTTCTGGCTCACGGGGCGCGACGCGCTCCTCAGGTTCCTGCGCCCGAACCTCGATCCGGCGTCACCGAAGTTCGCGGGGCACTGGCGGACCGTGCCGGTGCGCGCCAACGGCCGTACGGCGATGGCCGGTTACCTTCAGCGACCCGGCACCAGCGTCTACCGGGCGCAGCTCATCGACGTCCTGCGCATCGAACCGGGCGAGGACCGGATCGCGGAGATCACCACCTTCGAACCTCATCTGTTCCCGGCCTTCGGGCTTCCGATGACGCTGTGAGGCGTGGCGGCGTACGGGTCTGCGGGATCTGGACGGCCGGCGTCATCGACACCCTCACCGTGGAGAAGCCGGCCGGGGCTCCCGTCACGAGCGACGCCGACGCGGAGGGCATCCGCGACCACCTGAACAGTCTGCGGATGACGAAGCGCTCGCCCGCGGTGGCCGGCATCGCCACTCTGGCGACGTTCCTCGTCTCCGACGCGGCGGCGGCGGTCATCGCAACCTGGGTCAACGCGGCGGCGGGCATGTTTCCCAGCTGCCCCGGCTGCCACCGGCCGACCCCGCCGGGGCAGCCGAACCCGGGCGGTCCGGCCGGTCCGGGCGGCTCGCGGATCGACGCCGGGCACCACAGCCTCCTACGGCGTGGGCGCGATCGTCCCGACCCGCAGGTACTTCGCGAACTTGATGTGGCCGAGGGGCGCATAGCCTGCGTCGCCACTGCCCGGCGGCGTCGATCCGTACTCGGACGTGAAGCTGAACTCCCCGGCGTTCTTGACGTTGAACGCGCCGTACTCCTGCAGCGCCTTCGCGACCATTCGCTCGTACGGCTTGAGCGAGGTCTCGGCGTCGATGTCGTACGAGCGGTCCAGCCAGATGAACTGCCCCAGCCGCCAGCGGCCTTCCCCCTTGCCGTCGCTCCCCACCGCGGGAAAGACATGCCGGCCGTTGTTGTCCGGGGTGCCGAAGCTCAGGGCGTGGTCGATCCGGCCGGCCTTCCACTCCGCGCGGGTGATCATTCCGGCGAGGCGGGACAGACCGCTGCCGGTCTCCTGGCCCGTGACGGGGACCGACGAGCCCCGGATGTCGGACACAGCTCCCCATTCGCAGCTGGGCCTGCCGTCCCGCACCTCGGCCCGCCAGCACTCCACCGCCCGCCCGTCCGGTCTGATCACCACCGCCCACTCACGCCCGGCCGCCGGGGCCTTCCACGAGGCGTCCCAGGGCAGGTCGACACCTTCGAAGGGGTTGGGCCCCCATTGTCCGACGTGCTTGCGCGGGGTGACTTCGTAGGCCGGAGTGCCGGAGGTGGCCCGGTACACCAGGGAGCCCGCCGTGCCGGTGTACAGCTCGACCCGGCCCGGGGCGAGCAGGTCGGTGACCATCCGCGCGGAGTCGGGCGCGAGGCGGGGACGCGGGTGCCGCCGGTTGAAGGCGTCGTCGGCGGCGAAGAAGCGGGGGGAGCCGGCGGCAGTGTCCGGCGCGGGCGGGTCCTGCCCGCGCCGGTTCACGAGAACTGCTCCGGCGACCACCAGGGCGAGCGCGAGGGTTCCGGCGGCGGCGACGAACGGCCACCGCCGTCTCTGCGGCGGTGGCGGTGCCGTGTCCAGCTCGGCCTGCGCCGCCAGCCACCGTTGTTCCCATTCCGTACGGTCACCGCCGCAGGCTTCCACGTACGCCAGGGCGACTTCGAGGGAAGGCAGTTGGCCGCCCTTCGCGGCGTGGGAGAGTGCGCTGGGCGACTGGCCCGTACGCGCGGCCATCTGGCGGTACGTCGGACCGTCCGCCGCGCTGCGGAGGGCTCGTAACCCGAAGGCGAACCGCTCCGCCGTACTCCCCACCGGATCGTCCGGGGGTTGCTGTGATGCTGCGACCACCTGTCCGTCCTCCAAGCCATGGGCGGTGCCCGTCCATGTTGTGACGTCTGGTCTGCCCTCCCGAGTCTAAGGGCTGTCCCGTAGTCCCTGGTGGGCGTGCGACGACAGTCGCTCGGAGCAGGGCCGATCCGGGGAAAAGGGGCTCCCGCGGTCGCCCACGGCGGAAAATGGACCGCATGGACCAAGGATGGGCAGCCTTGTTCGGAGCCGGTGTGGGCGTCGTCGGAACCCTGTGCACCTCGGCGTTGACGTATTCATCCGCCCGGCGGCAGGCACGTGACCAGGGGGCGGTCGATCACGAGCGGACACTGCGGAGCGAACGCCGGGAGGCCTACCTCGTGTTCATGCAGGCGGCGGAGCCGGTCGACAACGTGCTGCACCGGGTCGCGCACCAGGACGGTGTACCGGCCTCCGCGCGGGACGCCCCGCCCGCGCCCGATGTGCTGAGCGCGGCCGTGACGGAGCTCGGTGGCGCGGTGGACGCGCTCTACAAGGCGCAGGCACAGCTCGATCTCATGGGCCCGGAGGCCGTGGCCGCCGAGGCCGTGAACGTGTGGTCGGACGTGCGGTCCCTGCGGGCATATCTCGAAAGGGTGCTCCACGGAATGCGCGAAGGACTGCCGGACGCCGCGTACCGCACCGGCCTCGAAGACGCCGTCGATGCCGTGGAGATGAGCCGGGAGAGGTTCACCCGGCGCGCCCGCGAGGTGATCGTGACTCCTCCGTGAGGCCGGCGGGAGCTCCGCCGCCGCCCGTGACGCGCCACAACGGAGGCCGCCGCAAATGACGTTGACCCGCGCCGTGCCCGTAACAGAGCATCGCCGCATATGACTACCACCGAACCGCACTTTCCCGCGCCCGAGTCACCGCGCCCCGTCGCCCTGATCACCGGGGTCGGCCGCACCGTGGGCATCGGTGCGGGCATCGCGCGGCGGCTGGCCGCCTCGGGCTGGGACATCGCCTTCACCTACTGGACGCCCTACGACAAGCGCATGAGCTGGGGGGTGGAGGAGGGCGCCGCGGCGGCCATCTCCGACAGCCTCCATCCGGCGGGCGGGCGGACGGCCGCCATCGAGGCGGACCTCTGCGACCCCGACGCCCCGGCGAGGATCTTCGACGAGGCCGAACGCCGCCTCGGGCCGGTCACCGCACTCGTGATGTGCCACGCCGAGTCCGTGGACTCCGGCCTGCTGGACACCACCGTCGAGAGCTTCGACCGCCACTTCGCCGTCAACGCGCGTGCCACCTGGCTGCTGATCCGCGAGTACGGGCTGCGCTTCCGCTCCGCCCCGGGGGCCGGCCGGATCGTCGCGCTCACCAGCGACCACACCGTCGGCAACCTCCCTTACGGCGCGAGCAAGGGCGCCCTCGACCGCATCACACTGGCCGCCGCCCACGAGTTCGCCCATCTGGGCGTCACCGCCAACGCCGTCAACCCGGGACCGGTGGACACCGGCTGGATGACCGAGGACGTGTACGAGGCGTGTCTGCGCGCGACGCCCCTCGGCCGCCTCGGCACCCCGCAGGACACCGCGCACCTCGTGGACTTCCTCTGCTCGCCCCAGGGCCAGTGGATCAACGGTCAGCTGCTGAAGAGCAATGGCGGATCCGCTTCCTGAACCATGTCCGAAATTGCAAGTCGCCGTGGCATGTGTGCCTTTGGCCGAACGTCTACTGTGGCCTGGTCCAGTAGTGCACAGGGGGTCGCATGCACAACGAAGGTATGGCCGACGGCAGAGCGGGCGAAGGGGCTGCCGGTGGTCCCGACGACCGGTGGGCGGCCAACGACCTCCAGCGTGCCGACGCACAGGCGCCGCAGGAATGGCCGCAGACGCCACCGCGGGCGGAACCTCCTGTCACCAGCACGGTGATCGACGGCCGCTACGAACTGATGTCGCCGATCGGCAGCGGCGGCATGGGCGAGGTCTGGAAGGCGTACGACAGACGGCTCCGCCGCTTCGTCGCCGTGAAGGGGCTGCTCGACCGGAACGCCATGACCGCCACCACGCAGGCCGAGGCCATGCAGCGGGCGCGGCGCGAGGCGGAGGCCATCGCGAAGATCGAGCACGAGAACGTGGTGACGGTCCACGACCAGGTCGAGACCGACAACCAGGTCTGGATCGTGATGAAGCTGCTCGAAGCCAGGTCGCTGGCCGATCTGCTGAGCAGCGAGAAGGTGCTCGCCGTCCCGCGAGCGGCCGACATCGGCCGGCAGATCCTGCGGGGGCTGCGGGCGGTGCACGACGCGTCGGTCGTCCACCGCGACGTGAAGCCGGGCAATGTGCTCGTCCGCGACGACGGGCTCGTGATCCTGGTGGACTTCGGCATCGCCAAGTTCGACGGCGGTGCGCAGGTGACCCAGCACGGGGGCGTCCTCGGCACACCCCCGTACCTGGCGCCCGAACTCTTCGCCCCGGGGGCCCCGGCTCCCACTCCCGCGTCCGACCTGTGGGCGCTGGGGATCACGCTGTACGTGATGGTCGAGGGACACGCGCCCTTCGGCGGCAACGAGATCTGGGAGGTCCAGGAGCAGATCCGGAACTCCCCGGCACCCGCCTTCCGGTACGCCGGGCCCCTGGCGCCGGTCATCCAGGGGCTGCTGACCACGGACCCGCAACGCCGCCTGAGCGCCGCCGGAGCGGAAGAGATGCTCCGGAGCGTCCTCGGGGGGCCCGCCACGCCGAACTCCACCCCGCAGCCCGGCCCGCAGCCCGGAACGGACCCCGCCGCGGACCCCGTGCCGCCCGCGGCGGGCCCGGCCGCCGAGGCCGTCCGCCCTCCGACGCCCACGCCCACCCCCACCCCCACGGCCGCGTCCGTCCCCAGCCCCGCGCCCGCGTTCGGCCCCGCGCCCGCGTCCGCCCAGCCCGCTCCCGCCCCCTCGCCGGGCCCGCGGGAAGCCGCACCCCCGACCCCCGCCACCCCCGCACCCGCCACCCCTCCGGCGGCCGGCGGGAAGGTGCGCCGGACGTGGCTGAAGGTGTCCACGGCGGCCGTGTGCGTCGCGCTGCTGGCCACCGCCGGCTGGCTCGTCACGAAGGGCGGCTCGAAGCCGGACGGCAAGACGGGCGGGATCGCCGCGCCGGTCCGGACCGGCAAGCAGCCCCTGTGGAAGGACGACCACCCCCGGCTGAAGGTCGGCGTCAAGGACGACCAGCCCGGTCTGAGCAAGTACGACAGGAAGAGCAAGTCCTACGCGGGATACGACATCGACCTGGCCTACGAGCTCGCCGACCGCATGGGCTACGCGCCGGACGAGGTCGACTTCACCACCGTCGCCACCGACTACCGCAGCACGGCGCTGAAGACCAAGAAGGTCGACCTGGTCATCGCCTCGTACAGCATCACGCCCGAGCGGAAGACCGCGTCGCCGGGGGGATACAGCGTCGACTTCGCCGGGCCGTACTACGAGGCGAGCCGGGAGTTCCTGGTGCGCGAGAAGTCGGCCAAGTACGACATCCGCGACACCAGCGACCTGCGCAAGCTCAAGGTCGAGGTGTGCACCGCCCGGGACTCGACGTACGAGAAGGAGCTCCCCAAGAAGGGCTTCACCATGGCGAAGGCGCAGCCGAACACCTACCAGGACTGCCTGGACAGGCTCCTGGACAAAAAGTCCGAGGTCTACGCGGTGGCCTCGGACGACGTCATTCTCGCCGGGTACGTCAGGGACAACCCGGGCAAGGTGCGGCGGCTGGAGCCCATCGACGGCGCGGAGGGCTACGGCGTGGCCATGCGGCCCAAGACCCCGCTCCTGAAGGGCGAGGTGTGCACCGCGCTGAAGGACATCCTGGACAGCAAGGTCTGGGACGACCTGTACATGGACAACCTGTCGCCCCTGATGGGCGGCGGGAACCCGCCCGGCCGCCCCGACCTGGACGAGTGCCCCGCCCCCTGACCCGTCACCGCTCGGGGAACCGCTCCCCGCACGCGCCGCAGAACACGGGCGCGGACTCGGCCGACAGCCGCCCGCACTCCGGACAGACCCGGTCCAGCAGACAGGGGGCCTCGCCGCCCTCGCCCTCGTACGCGGCCGGCGGGGGCTTGATCGTCAGTCCGGGACGGCGGCGGTGGACGGTGAGGTAGGTCAGGCCGTCCGGGCCCGCGCTGAGGGCGCGGCGGGAGGTGCGGGGCAGCCAGGTGACCGTGCTCGGGGTCAGCGGCAGGGATTCCTCCGGCCCGCCGGCGAGCCGTCCGCTGCCCGCGAGGACGACCAGGAGCACGTCCAGGACGTCCTCCCGGTGCTCCCCGACCTCGGCGCCGGGCGGCAGGCGCACCAGGTTGGCGTCCAGCTCACGTCCTGGTTCGGCCAGTTGCCACAGGGCTCCGCGCGCGTCCGGCGCGGCGGCGGAGAGCAGGTCGTTCAGTACGGTCAGGACCTGGGGGGTCGCGTTCACGCCGACCAGGCTACGCGGCGGCGCGGTCCGGCGCCCGCGTAGTGTGTCCCCTTCGACTCCCCCAACTCGATGTCCCCGCCGCGCCGTTCCCCGGGAGGAAGCAACCATGGTCCGCGCACCGGACGAGAAGTACCCGCCGGTCGAGCCGTACGAGCGAGGCATGCTCGACGTGGGCGACGGAAACCTCGTGTACTGGGAGGTCTGCGGCAACCCGCGCGGCAAGCCCGCGCTCGTCGTCCACGGCGGTCCGGGCTCCGGGTGCACCGAGCGGCCCCGGCAGTACTTCGACCCCGAGCGGTACCGCGTCGTGCTCTTCGACCAGCGCAACTGCGGCCGCTCCACCCCGCACGCGAGCGACCCCGCCGCCGACATGCGGCACAACACCACGCACCACCTGATCGCCGACATGGAGCGGCTGCGCACCCATCTGTCCATCGACACCTGGCTGTTGTACGGGGGCTCCTGGGGCTCCACGCTGATCCTCGCGTACGCCGAGCAGTATCCGGAGCGGGTCTCGGAGATCGTGATCCCGGCGGTCACCACGACCCGGCGCAGCGAGATCGACTGGCTGTACCGGGGCGCGGGTCAGATCTTCCCGGAGGCCTGGGACCTGTTCCGGGCGGGCGTACCGGAGGCGGCGGGCCCCACCGGCCTGGTCGCCGCGTACGCCCGGCGGCTGGAGAGTCCGGACGCGGCGGTACGGGAGCGGGCGACGGCCGACTGGTGCGCGTGGGAGGACGCGGTGCTGTCGCAGGAGGCGTACACGGGGCCCGCCCCGTACAGCGGCAGGCCCGGCCACGCGCAGCAGGCACTGGTCCGGATCTGCTCGCACTACTTCTCCCACGGCGCCTGGCTGGAGGAGGGGCAGCTGATCCGGGACGCGGGCCGGCTGGCCGGGATCGACGGGGTACTGGTGCACGGCAGGTTCGACCTGGGCGGACCGCTGACCACCGCCTGGGAGCTGGCCAAGGCGTGGCCGGACGCCGAGCTGACGGTGATCGACGGCGCGGGGCATCTGGGCGGGCCCGCGACCAGCAGGGCGGTGCTCGCCGCCCTGGACCGCTTCGCCGGTCGCGGGTAGTCCGCGGCCGTCCGGGGGCCGGGAGGTCCGGGGGCGTGGGTAGTCCCCGACCGTCCGGGGGGTCGGAAGTCCAGGGGGGCGCGGGGAGTCGGAATCGGGGCGCGGTGAGTCCGGGGGCGCGGGTCCCCTTGCTTCGAGCGCGCTCGAAGGCGTTGGCTTGGGAGTCATGAAGTACACGCAGCTCGGACGCACCGGACTCAAGGTCAGCCGACTCGTCCTCGGGACGATGAACTTCGGCCCCCAGACGAACGAGCCGGACAGCCACGCCATCATGGACGCCGCGCTGGACGCGGGTCTGAACTTCTTCGACACGGCCAATGTCTACGGCTGGGGCGAGAACAAGGGGCGCACCGAGGAGATCCTCGGCACCTGGTTCGCCCAGGGCGGCGACCGTCGCGACAAGGTCGTGCTCGCCACCAAGGTCTACGGCAACATGGGCACGGACGGCGAGGCGTGGCCCAACCACGACAAGCTCTCCGCCCTCAACATCAGGCGGGCCGTCGACGCCAGCCTCCGGCGGCTCCAGACCGACCACATCGACCTGTACCAGTTCCACCACGTCGACCGGTCCACCCCGATCGAGGAGATCTGGCAGGCCATCGACGTACTGATCCAGCAGGGCAAGATCCTCTACGCGGGCTCGTCCAACTTCTCGGGCTACAAGATCGCCCAGGCCAACGAGCGGGCCCGGCAGCGCGGCAGCTACGGCCTGGTCAGCGAGCAGTGCATCTACAACCTGATGGAGCGCGGCGCCGAGATGGAGGTCATCCCGGCCTCCCAGGAGTACGGCCTCGGGGTCATCCCGTGGTCACCGCTGCACGGTGGGCTGCTCGGCGGCGCGATCCGCAAGGAGCGCGAGGGCGGCGGCGCCCGGTCCACCTCGGGCCGCTCCGGCGACGCGCTCGCCGACCCGAAGGTCCGGGCGCAGATCCAGGCGTACGAGGACCTGCTCGGCAAGCACGGCCTGGAGCCCGGCGAGGTGGGTCTCGCCTGGCTGCTGACCCGGCCGGGCATCACCGGGCCGATCTCGGGCCCGCGCACGCGCGAACAGCTCGACTCGGCGCTGCGCGCGGTCGAGCTGGAGCTCTCGGACGAGGTGCTGTCGTCGCTGGAGGAGATCTTCCCCGGCCCCGGCCCGTCGCCGGAGAACTTCGCCTGGTAGCGGGGCGGCCGGGATCCGGCCGGAGGGGACGGCCAGGTGATCCGGACCGGGTGCGGCACCGTCTCGCGGGGACGGGGAGATCCGGGGGCCGGAGCGTCGTGGGTCAGCCGTGATAGCTCCGGGCCCGTGGGTCGGGACGGGTCGCGCCGAGGATGAGCTGTTCCAGTTCCGGGTCGTTCCAGGGCCGGTCGGCCGTGAGATCACGGCGGCGTCCGCCGGCGATGTCCGCGAGCAGACCGGCGTGCGCGCCGGCCGGATCGCCCCGGTAGTCGGTGATGCGGAGCCCGGTCCACGCCCAGTAGAGGGCGGCGCCGAGCGCGAAGAGTTCCGCCGGCGCCGTCAGCGGGACGTGCCGGTCCTCGCCGGTGGCCGCGAGCTGCTCCGCGATCTCCGGGGCGATGACGTGGATCAGCCCGCCCCGGTAGGGGTGCGGCAGCGGCAGGCCGGGGTGGTGGGCGTTGTCGAAGTCGATGAACTCGATGACGTCACCGGCGAGGAGCACGTTCTCCGTCTGCATGTCGCCATGGATCCACCCGGCTCCGTGCAGCCGTTGCAGGGCGGCGAGCGCGGCGCGGGCCGTCCGGCGCATGGTGGCGCGCCGGTCGTCGGTGGCACGGCCGTCGCGGGCCGGGGCGAAGACCTCCCACACGCTGGAGCCGTCGACCCAGGGCACGGCCAGCCACCGGCCGCCCGCCCCGTCACCGTGCCGGGCGCCGGGGTGGAGGCCCTGACGCCGGCGCAGTCCGTACGCGGCGGTCTCGTGCCCGAGGTGCCCGCGGGCACCGGGTACGGCGGTCTTGACGGTCCAGTCACCCGCCCGCCACACGTTCGCGCCCTTCCGGCCGCTGAGATGCTCGGGCGGTCCGTCGACACCGAGGGCGTCGAGCGCGACGGAGACCAGGGCGGTGGACGAGGCGGTGGGTTCCATGACCGGGGTCTCCGCAACAGGCGTCGGGTGGGTACGTGGCCCCGGCCGGCCGGGCGTTTCGGGACCGGTGGCGCCGGTACGCGACCGGAGCGGCCCGTACATCGGCCGCTCGCCCGGCAGCCGGATGCCTGTGCCGTCAGGCGGCCGTCGTCATCCGCCGAGGGCAGCCGCCACGGCGACAACAGCGAACATCAGCACGAGTGCGGCGGCCATGATGCGGTTTCTGGTCTTCGGGTCCACCCTTCGAGCCTAACCGCACCGCTCACCGTCCGAGCGGCCAGGCTCGCACCACCTCGTAGCGCGGCTGTTCCCCGGGCACCCCGTCCACGGGCAGGTTGCTCCGTACGAGACTCAGCTCACCGGCCTCCCAGTGCAGCCCCTCGAACCCGTCGAGGGCGGCGGTGAAGGGGGTCAGGTCGGCCGCGGTCCGGCTCCGGGCCAGGGTGAGGTGCGGGGTGTAGCGGTGGTGCTCCTCCATCGGCAGCCCGGCCCGGCGGGCCGCGGCGTCGGCGCGCTCGGCGAGCAGCCGCAGGGTGTCGAGCCCGCCCGCCGCCCCGGCCCACAGCGCCCGCCCGTCGAAGCGCCCGACCCCGTGTATGCGCAGGGGGAAGGGCTCGGTGCGGTGCGCGGCGCGCTCCATCCGCGCATACAGCTCGGGCAGCACGGCCTCGTCCACCTCGCCGAGGAACGCCAGCGTGTAGTGCCAGCCGGCCGGCGCCGTCCAGCGCAGGGTCCGCGCTCCGGGCAGCTCGTGGAGCGGGGCCACGGCCCGGCGCAGCTCCTCGACGGCCGGTTCGGGCGGCAGGACGGCCGCGAAGAGTCTGACGGTGTTCCCGCTGTTCCCACTGCTCATGCCCGCGAGTCTCCCAGCTCCGGGCGTGTCGCGGGAGCCGGGCCTCACGTCGGGGACCGGCGGCTTCCCCTGCGGCCGGCCGCGCTCCCCGGATACGCGGAACCGCCCTCTTCCCGTGCGGGAGAGGGCGGTTCCGTGGGCTCACGCGGCCGTCGCCAGTTGCTCGCGCGGGACGAACCGTACGTGCGGGCGGCCGGCGCGGAGGTCGACCTTGAGGCGGAGGCCGCCGACGCGGGCCAGCATGAAGCCGACCGCCAGGGCGGCGACCATCGAGATCACACCACCGGCCGCGAAGCCGGTGCGGGCACCGTAGGTGTCGCTGATCCAGCCGACGATCGGGGCGCCCACCGGCGTACCCCCGGCGAAGACCATCATGTAGAGGCTCATCACCCGGCCCCGCATCTCGGGGTCGGCGGCCATCTGGACGCTGGTGTTCGCGGTGATGTTCGTCGTCAGGCCGATCATGCCGATCGGGACCAGCAGGATCGCGAACAGCCACACCGACGGCGACAGCGCCGCGGCGATCTCCAGCAGGCCGAAGGCCGTACCCGCGGCCACCAGCATCCGCAGCCTGGTGGAGCGGCGGCGGGCGGCGAGCAGCGCACCGGCGAGGGAGCCGGCCGCCATCAGGATGTTGAAGAACGAGTACATCCCGGCACCGCCGTGGAAGATCTCGTCCGCGAAGGCGGTCAGCCAGATCGGGAAGTTGAAGCCGAACGTGCCGACGAATCCGACCAGCACTATCGGCCAGATCAGTTCCGGGCGGCCGGAGACATAGCGCAGACCCTCGCGCAGCTGGCCCTTGGCGCGGGGGACGGTGACCGAGGCGTGCATCTCGTCCGTGCGCATCATCATCAGGCCGATGAGCGGCGCGAGGAACGACAGCCCGTTGAACATGAAGGCCCAGCCGCTGCCGACGGTGGTGATCAGGACACCCGCGACGGCGGGGCCGATGAGCCGGGCGGACTGGAAGTTCGCCGAGTTGAGGCTGACCGCGTTGCGCAGCTGCGCCGGGCCGACCATCTCGGAGACGAACGACTGGCGGGCCGGGTTGTCCACGACCGTGACCATGCCGAGCAGGAAGGCGATCAGGTAGACGTGCCAGACCTCGATGGCGCCGGAGAGTGTCAGGACGGCGAGGGCGATACCGCAGAGGCCGAGCATGGCCTGGCTGACGAGCAGGATCTGCCTCTTCGGGAGGCGGTCGGCGATCACGCCGCCGTACAGGCCGAAGAGAAGCATGGGGAGGAACTGAAGCGCCGTCGTGATACCGACGGCGGTGGCGGAACCCGTGAGGCTCAGGACGAGCCAGTCCTGCGTGATGCGGGACATCCAGGTACCGGTGTTGGAGATCACGGCGCCCGTGGCGAACAGGCGGTAGTTACGGATCTTCAGCGACGAGAAGGTCCCGCCGGTCTTGCTCTCGTGGGTGGAAGTCGGTGCGGGGGCGGAGTCTGCTCCGGATCCCGTACTCAAAGGGGTTCGCCTCCTCGGGCGTAGACGGCTCGCTGTCTGACGGGGACGTGACGGCGGGCGCTCCGGTCCGTGGTCCGGGGCGCCCGCGGGGTCACAGGTGGGCGAGCTTCTCCAGCACGGGCGCCGCGGCCCGCAGCGTCTCCCACTCGTCCTCGTCCAGGCCCTCGGCGAGGGTGGTCAGCCAGGCGTTCCGCTTGGTGCGGCTCTCCAGGAGCATGGCCTCGGCCTGCTCGGTCTGGCTGACCATCTTCTGCCGACGGTCATCGGGGTGCGGTTCGAGCCGGACCAGTCCCTTGGCTTCGAGCAGGGCGACGATGCGGGTCATCGACGGGGGCTGCACATGCTCCTTGCGGGCCAGCTCACCGGGGGTGGCCGAACCGCAGCGGGCAAGGGTGCCGAGCACCGACATCTCGGTGGGGCTCAGCGACTCGTCGACGCGCTGGTGCTTCAGTCGTCGGCTCAGCAGCATCACGGCGGAGCGAAGGGAGCTCACGGCGGCGGCACTGTCGCCGTCGTGGATCAGGTCAGGCATGTTTGTTAGCGTAACTCATTAGCCACCCTAAATACCACTCGATGGTACACGCGCGAGAACTTGCTCACCCGAACGAGTGATTCGGAAGCGGAAAGTGACACGGAACGCGCGCCTGGGCGGCGACCCTGCTTGTCATGGGATCGACAGTGCTCAGCCTGCGGATGGACGGTGAGCTGCTCGACCGGCTCCGGCAACACGCCGCGAAACGCGGAATGAGCGTCCAGGACTATGTGGTCCGGACGCTCATTCGCGACGACTTCGACGAACGCTTCAAGGCGGCCGTCGACGAGACGGAGAAGTTCTACGGGGCCGAGGCCGGGGTGGACCCGGCGGACCGGGTCACCTGAGCGGCCCGGGGAAGCCCAGGGGCCACGGTCAGGTGAGGCCGAGGGCCGGCATCGCGTAGTAGAAGACGAAGACCGCCGACACCACGTACATGGCCACCGGGACCTCACGGCCGCGGCCGGCCGCCAGCCGCAGCACGCTGAAGGCGATGAAGCCGATGCCGATGCCGTTGGTGATCGAGTACGTGAACGGCATCATCACCATGGCCAGGAAGGCCGGGATGGCGAGCGTGTAGTCGCTCCAGTCGATGTCCTTCACCGAGCCCGCGATGATCAGGAAGCCGACCGCCAGCAGGGCGGGGGTGGCCGCCTGCGAGGGCACCATGGTCGCCAGCGGCGTCAGGAACAGCGCCACCGTGAAGAGCAGACCGGTCACCACACTCGCGAAGCCGGTGCGGGCCCCCTCACCGACACCCGCCGTGGACTCCACGAAGCAGGTCGAGGCGGACGAGGAGCTCGCGCCGCCCGCGGCCACCGCGATGCCGTCGACGAACAGCACCTTGTTGATGCCGGGGAAGTTGCCGTCCTTGTCCGTCAGCTTCGCCTCGTCGCCGACCCCGAGGATGGTGCCCATCGCGTCGAAGAAGCAGGACAGCAGCACGGTGAAGACGAACAGGACGCCGGTCAGGACGCCGACCTTCTCGAAGCCGCCGAACAGACTGACCTCGCCGATCAGCCCGAAGTCGGGCGTGGCGACCGGGTTGCCCGGCCACTCGGGAACGGTCAGCCCCCAGGCCTGGCCCGGCAGATCGGCGACGGCGTCGATGATCAGCGCGACGACCGTCATGGCGACGATGGAGATCAGGATCGCGCCCGGCACCTTGCGGACGATCAGCGCGAGGGTGAGCAGCGCGCCGAGGACGAAGACCAGGACCGGCCAGCCGTTGAGGTGACCGTCGCCGCCGAGCTGGAGCGGCACGGTGGTGTGGGCGGCGTCCGGGATGCGGGAGACGAAGCCCGAGTCGACCAGGCCGATCAGCAGGATGAAGAGACCGATACCGATCGCGATGCCCTTGCGGAGCGAGGCCGGTACGGCGTTCATCACGCGTTCCCGCAGCCCGGTCGCGACGAGCAGCATCACGACGAATCCGGCGAGGACGACCATGCCCATGGCGTCCGGCCAGCTCATCCGGGGGGCGAGCTGGAGGGCGACGACGGTGTTGACGCCGAGGCCCGCGGCCAGCGCGATCGGCACATTGCCGATGACGCCCATCAGCAGGGTGGAGAAGGCGGCCGTCAGCACCGTGGCGGTGACCAGCTGGCCGCCGTCGAGCTGGTGCCCGTACATGTCCTTCGCGCTGCCGAGAATGATCGGGTTCAGCACGATGATGTACGCCATCGCGAAGAACGTGGCGAACCCGCCGCGGATCTCCCGGGCGACCGACGACCCCCGCTCGGAGATCTTGAAGAACCGGTCCAGGCCGCCGTGTGGCTGCGGGGCCGGGGGCTGCTGGGAGTCGACCGGAGCGGTGGCCGAGGGGGACATGTATGACCTCAGTCGTACGTAGGAGGAATCAAGGACCGAAAAGTGGTCAACCTTGGACTTTCAGACGAACAATTCGAGCCAGTCGAAAGCAGATTCAGTATGAATACATAAGGCGAAGATCGCTATCTCCGCGCGTAGACCCTTGGGCCGACTGCCCGGACGGCCTTTATGCGCGCCGCTCCGTACGGCGTGCGCACAGCCCGCGCACGGCGCGTACGCCGCTCGCGCCGGAGGGCCGTCCCGTCCTCCGGGGGCGCGCGGGCGGCCCATACACTGAACTCATGGAGAAGTGGACACCGAAGCACGAGGCACCCGAGCCCCTGGAGGGTCCCGTCGTCGCCACCATCACGGGCGGCACGGTCCTCTGGTTCGTCCTCTTCCTCGCGCAGCTCCCCTTCTACGGCTGGTTCGCCGACCACGGTCACACCTGGTGGGTGTGGACCCCGCTGGCCGGGGCCGGACTCGGGCTGATCGGCATCTGGTACGTCCGGGGGCGCGACGCCGCGCTCAAGCGGCACGCGGCAGCGGCAGCGCGGGCCGAGGGGGACGCGGAGGCGGAAGCCGGGACCGCGGCGGCCTCCGGCAGCACCGCGGCACCCTCCGGCGGCGCCACGGGCGGCACCGCGGCCTCCTGACCGCCGCCACGCCCTCTTCGAGGCCTTCCGGTACGGCCGCAGGTCCCTCCCGTACGGCCCCCGTACGACCGTGGGACACACTTCATCCTCCGCTGGTCTGATCTTCAGACCCCCAGCGGGTAAACGGGCGGGTCCCCCCGTACCGTCGGAACCATGACACAGCGGGCACTCGACCCCTCCGGGGAGCAGACTCCCGGGCATCCCCGGCCGGCCCTGATCGACGCCGGAGCAGAACTCGATCCCGTACACCCGATGGAACCACCGCCCACGGCCCGGCGCACCGGTGGTCTCACGACCGCCGAGGTCGCCGAACGGGTCGCCCGCGGCGAGGTCAACGACGTACCCGTGCGCTCCTCGCGCTCCCTCACGGAGATCGTCCGCGCCAATGTCCTCACCCGGTTCAACCTGATCATCGGCGTGCTCTGGGTGATCATGATGTTCGTCGCGCCGATCCAGGACAGCCTCTTCGGCTTCGTGATCATCGCCAACACCGGCATCGGCATCATCCAGGAGTGGCGCGCCAAGAAGACCCTGGACAGCCTCGCGGTCATCGGCGAGGCGAAACCGACCGTGCGGCGCGACGGAACCGCCGCCGAGATCTCCACCTCCGAGATCGTCCTCGGTGATCTGATCGAACTGGGCCCCGGGGACAAGGTCGTCGTGGACGGCACGGTCGCCGAGGCCGACAGCCTGGAGATCGACGAGTCGCTGCTCACCGGCGAGGCCGACCCGGTCATCAAGCGGTCCGGCGACCCGGTGATGTCCGGCAGCTTCGTCGTCGCGGGCGGCGGCGCGTTCACCGCCACCAAGGTCGGCCGCGAGGCGTACGCCGCTCAGCTCGCCGAGGAGGCCTCCCGCTTCACCCTCGTCCACTCCGAGCTGCGCACCGGCATCAGCACCATCCTGAAGTACGTGACCTGGATGATGGTGCCGACGGCGATCGGCCTGATCATCAGCCAGCTCGTCGTCAAGGACAACAACTTCAAGGACTCCGTCGCGCGGACCGTCGGCGGCATCGTCCCGATGATCCCCGAGGGGCTGGTGCTGCTCACCTCGGTCGCCTTCGCGATCGGCGTCATCCGGCTCGGCCGCAAGCAGTGCCTGGTGCAGGAGCTGCCCGCCATCGAGGGGCTGGCCCGGGTCGACGTCGTCTGCCTGGACAAGACCGGCACCCTCACCGAGGGCGGCATGGACGTCACCGAGGTACGCCCGCTCAACGGCTCGGACGAGGCGTACGTGAAGCGGGTCCTGGGCGCCTTCGGCTCCTCCGACCCCCGGCCCAACGCCAGTCTCCAGGCCATCGTCGACGCCTACCCGGACGACGGGGAGTGGCGGGTGACGGACTCGCTGCCGTTCTCCTCGGCCCGCAAGTACAGCGGTGCCGCCTTCGACGAGAGCGCCGGTGACAGTGCCGGCCGGAACGGCGGCGGGAGCGGCGCGGTCGGCCGCCGGAGCTCCTCCTGGCTGCTCGGCGCCCCCGATGTGCTGCTGTCCGACCAGGACCCGGCGCTCACCGAGATCGAGCACCTCAACGAACAGGGCCTGCGGGTCCTGCTGCTGGCCCGCGCGCCCGGCGCACTCGACGCGCCCGGCGTCGCCGACGGGGCCGTACCCACCGCGCTGATCGTCCTGGAACAGCGGCTGCGGCCGGACGCCGGGGAGACCCTGGCCTACTTCGCCGACCAGCGCGTCGCCACGAAGGTCATCTCGGGGGACAACGCGGTCTCGGTCGGCGCGGTCGCCGGGAAACTCGGTCTCGCGGGCGCCGAGAACACCCTGGACGCGCGCCGGATGCCGACCGACCCGGACGAGATGGCCACGGCCATGGAGGAGAACGCGGTCTTCGGCCGGGTCACCCCGCAGCAGAAGCGGGACATGGTCGCCGCCCTCCAGTCGCGCGGCCACACGGTCGCGATGACCGGTGACGGCGTCAACGACGTGCTCGCCCTGAAGGACGCCGACATCGGGGTCTCGATGGGCTCGGGCTCCGAGGCGACACGCGCCGTGGCGCAGATCGTGCTCCTGAACAACAGCTTCGCGACGCTGCCGTCCGTGGTCGCCGAGGGCCGCCGGGTGATCGGCAACATCACCCGGGTCGCCACGCTCTTCCTGACGAAGACCGTGTACTCGGTGCTGCTGGCGGTGCTGGTGGTCTGCTTCCAGGTGGAGTACCCGTTCCTGCCGCGGCATCTGACCCTGCTGTCGACGCTGACGATCGGCGTGCCGGCGTTCTTCCTGGCGCTGGCGCCGAACAAGGAGCGGGCCCAGCCGCACTTCGTCCGCCGGGTCATGCGGTACGCGATTCCGTCCGGCGTGATCGCGGCGGCGGCCACCTTCGTCACCTATCTGGTGGCCCGGCACCACTACTCGGGTGCGGACGCGCTGGACGCCGAGACCAGCGCGGCGACGCTCACGCTGTTCCTGGTCTCGATGTGGGTGCTGGCGATCATCGCCCGCCCGTACACCTGGTGGCGCCTGTGCCTGGTCGCGGCGATGGGGCTGGGGTTCCTGATCGTGCTGGTGGTGCCGTGGCTCCAGGACTTCTTCGCCCTGAAGCTCGTGGGGACGACCATGCCGTGGGCGGCCGTGGGGATCGCGGCGGCGGGCGCGGTGGCCCTGGAGTTCGCCTGGCGCTGGGTGGGCCGGCGCTTCGGAGCGTGAAGGCCGCCCCGGAGCCCCTGGCGGGCGAGCCGCCGGGGGCTGCCTCCCGGGGCGCCGTCCGGCGGCGGAAACCGCGAGGCACCCCGCACCTGGACGGTGCGGGGTGCCTCGGAAGGTGAAGCGGATGGCGCCCGGTGGGGCGCCGCGGGCCGCTCCCGGGAGCGGCCCGGTGCGGTGACTACTTCACGTCGAGGTAGTCGCCGCCGGCCGAGACGGCCGGGGTGGTGGAGGTGCCGGCGAAGCTGTAGCGCCAGTAGCCGTCGGCCGAGGCCTTGACCGTGGTCTTCAGCGCGCCCGTGGAGCTCGACTTGATCGTCTTGATCGTCGTGTAGGTCTTGCTGTTCTTCTTGCGGAACTGGAGCTTCACGGACTGCTTGCTGTAGCCCTTGTACGTGCCGGTCTCCCAGTTCGCACGGGACAGCTTGCCGGTGACCGTGATGGTCTTGCCCTTCTTCACGGGCTCCGGCGACGCGTTGGCCGTCAGCTTGGAGAACCGCTGCATCTTGACCCAGGCGAGGGAGTCGTGGTCGTACTCCTCACCGTTCTCGTCCACGCCGGAGACACCGACGTGCCAGTTGCGGGCGTCGGCGTTGATCAGCCAGGCCGGGTCGACCGTGATGGCCGACGTGCAGGTGGAGGTGGTCGCGTTGACCGCCTTGCACGTGACGCCGCCCTCCTGCGGACCGAAGCCGAAGCTGTCCTTGTCGTCGATGTTCTTGCCGACCCAGATGAACGCGGCGACGCCGCCGACACCCGCGGTGTCGGTGGCGGTGACCGAGATGGAGATCTTCTTCTTCGACTTGGTGCCGACGACGATCGGCTTGCCGCCATTGGCGACGATCTTGGTCACCTTGAAGGTGTCGGCCGCGGCTGCCCGCGCCCCGAAGGGAGCCTTCGCCGTGTCGGAGCCCTTCGGCGCCGAGAAGTTGTAGTCGTGGGACCACGAGCGGCCGTCGTCGGCCTGCGCTGCCTGCGCGGCCGGAATGGTGAGAGCGGACAGAGCCAGGGCGCCGGTAGCTACGGCAACAGTGGCACGAATGCGCATGCGTTCCCCAAGTGTGGAGCAGGGGGCCCACGGTCTCGCGTTCACCCGGTGGGACCCGTCTGGTCTGCGAGTCAGATGACTCGACAGACCAGACCTCCTCTGCATGTGAATGGTTGTACGAATCCATGACCTTTCTGTGAAAGTCACAAAGTCGCACCGGGCCGCCGCCCCGCGTCCCCGCGCCCCGCGCCCGGCTCAGTCGAACCAGCGGTCCCGCGCCAGCTCCTCCGTACGCGAGGGATCCTCCAGCAGCGCCGCCACCTCGAAGCGGCGCGGCCACTGCCCGGCGGCCCAGGCCAGCCCCGCCGCGACGCCCTCCAGCGTGGCGGCGTGCACCACACCGTCCGGGGTACGGCGCCAGTCCAGCTCGACGCCGCCCGCGCGCAGTTCGGCGTGTTCGACGTACGAGTCCGGAGTCCCGGCACCGAGCAGCACCCGGACCGATTCCGGTACGCGGTGCTCCTCGCCCTCGCTCGTCACCTCGGCCTCGACGCTCTCGCCGAGCCGCCGCACCTGGAAGAGCTCGGCCAGCTCCGCCGCGCTCGCCGGGGCGACCGGCAGCAGCGCCACTCCCCCGGCCAGCGGCAGTACGTCGGGGGCGTCGGCGATCACCGCGTCCGCCGCGTCCACCACCCGTACCCCGCCGTCGACGACCGCGCGCAGCTCGTCCGGCAACGTCACCTGCTGCGGGTCGAGTTCCGCCAGGGCCGTGTAGAGCGCGTGCAGCTGTACGGGGCTGACCGGGCGGTCCTCGTCGGCGAGCCGCCCGAGCAGTTCGGCGGCGCCGCCCGGCTCGTCCAGGAGCGCGGCCACCGAAGTGCGTACGCCGAGCGCGCGCAGCACCTGGGCGTCGTCGAACCCGGACGCGTCGACGGCGTCGTACAGCCCGGCGAGCCGGGGATCGCCGCCCGCCGCGCGCAGGCCCGCGGGGCGGCGGCCGTCCAGCACCGGGTGGTCGCGCAGCCACCACGCCGTGTACGGGCGCACCGACCGGGTCGTGCCGTCCGGGAGCAGCACCCGGACCGGCTGGGTCAGGGCGTCGCGCAGCGGCGGGCGGGCGAGCATCGCGAGCGCCTGCGGCCAGGCGTCGTCGTCGACGAGGTCCAGGTCGCGGACGGCGACGATCTCGGTGGCGACGGGCGGTACGGGGGTGTCGGGCAGCTGGTCGAGGATGTCCTCGCACCACACGTCGACGGCGTCGAGCAGCCCGGCGTCGTCCGGTTCGGCGAAGTCGCTGTCGCGCGGCTCCAGTTCATCGGGGTCGAGCACCACATCGGTGGCCCGCACCAGGGCGAACGTGGCGAGCACCCCACAGGCGGTGAGCGGCTGCTCGCCCCAGCGGTCGGCCAGTTCCTCGTCGCACAGGGCCAGTTCGCCCTCGCGCATCACCTGGGCGAACGGGCTCTTGGGCAGCACCAGTTCACCGGCGGGCGCAAGTTCGCCGTCCTCGTCCGGCAGGGCCAGCGCGCCGAGCCACGGCTCGTCACCGGGGGCGAGGTCCGCGTCGCGTACGAGGGTGAGGACGGTCTCCGCCAGCTCGTCGCCGTCCAGCGCGTCCTCGTCCCAGATCTCCCCCGCGTCCAGCGAACCGGCGACGGCGGCCCGCACCTGCGGGGTGGTCAGCACGGCGCGCGGGGTGGCGGGCAGGGCGCCCAGCTTCTCCAGGAGCGGATGGGCGGCGTCCGGGTGGGCGACCTTCAGCCCGAGCCGGGCCAGCCGGGCGAGCACCGGGCCGGTGAGCGCGTCCGGCAGCGGCAGCAGGACCTGCCGGGGGCCGATGGTGGTGCGGGGCGCCCGGTCCGCGGGGGCGTCCGCCCCTCCGGCCAGCGGGACCGGGAGGCCGGAGAGCCGGTCCGGGTCGATGCCCGTCAGGCTGTCGTAGAGCCGCCGCCACCAGTCCGGGGCACGCTCCAGTCCGGCGAGGCGGTCGATGGCCTCGGTCAGCGGGACGCGGGCGACGCCGAGGGTGCGCAGCTCGGTGCGGCGTTCCAGCCCGGCGGGCAGGAGACACGGCAGCACCTCGGCGAGCACCCGTACGGTCGCGGCGCCGACGCCCTCGACGATCTCCGCCTCGACGGGCCGCAGGGCGGTGGTGGTCCGGCCCGGCCCGTCCGCGCCGTCGGCCTTCTCCCAGTCGTCCCACCGGTCGGACCCGTCGGCCGGGTCGCGGGGGGCGGCGGGCTCCAGGAACGCGATCCGGGGCAGCCGCGCGAGGACCGCGCCGCGCAGCGCGCCGTCCAGCCCGCCCTTGCCCAGCGGCCCGGGAACGAGCGCGACGGTGCCCGTCGACACCGGCTGCCACTCGGCGAGCAGCTCCGCGTAGGCGTCGGCGGCGCGCTCCACCAGGAAGTCGGTGAGCGGGCCCGGCGCGGGGTGCCGGCGGCTGGTGTCCAGCGGCAGCGAGGCGATCAGCAGCGCGGGGATCCCGAGGGGTTCGTCGGTGGGGGTGGGCGCGTGGACGACGGGGGCGGTACGGGGGTGCCGCGGGGCCCCCTGCTCGTCGACGGGCACCGCCCAGGTGACCGACCAGTGCGGGCGCAGCCGCTCCTCCACGGGCCGGTCGGCGAGCAGCGCGGGCTCGACCGGGCCGTGGTGGAAGACGGTGCGCCAGCGGTTGGTGCCGTGCGCGGAGTCCTCGATGTGTGTGTACGGGCCCTGCTGGGAGCGCCGCAACGTCCTCGCCCCGTCGGGGGTTTCGATGACGATCTCGTCGAGACCGGGGAGGGTGAGCAGCAGCGCGTCGTCCACGGCGGTGAGCAGCCGGCCCACGAGGTCCTCGGCGGTGCCGTCGCGCAGCGGCAGCACGACGACGGTGTCGTACCCGTCCGGTGCGGTGCCCTCGGCGGGCAGCGGGAGGCGCAGCAGCGGCACGTGGCCGTCGCGGCGGCGCAGTTCGTCACCGAGCCCGGGGCTGCCGACGGCCGCCTTTCCGGCCAGTTCGCGGGCCTCGGCCAGCGACCAGCGGACGCCGCCGTGCCGGCCGATCACCGCGGGTTCGTCGCTGACGGCGAGGACGGCGGCGAACCCGACGCCGAACCGGCCGACGGAGGACTCGTGCCCCTCGCGCTTGGCGGAGGCGCGCAGGGTGCTGAGGGACTCGACGCCGGTCGCGTCCAGCGGGGCACCGGTGTTCGCGGCGGCGAGGACGGCGCGGCCGTCCGGGTCGCCGTGGGCCGCCGGATGCAGGGTCAGGCGCAGCCGGCCCGGGACGTCGGCGCGGGCGGCGGCGTCGGCGGCGTTCTGGGCCAGTTCGACGACGAGCCGGTCACGGTAGCCGCCGAGCGCGAGGTCCTCCTCGGCGTTGGCGTCCTCCCGGAACCGGGCGGGCCCGGATCCCCAGGCGTCGAGCACGCCGCGCCGCAGCCGTGCCGTCCCGAACGGATCGGCCCCCTCGGTCGCCTTCATGCTCAACGTCTCGACTCCGCTCTGTTCCGGTGACCCGTGACCTGTGCGCGGCGGGCACGACGCGTGGTGCGTGGTGTGCGCGTGATGCGCGTGCCCATGCCGCCCAGTGTGCGCCCGAAGGTACCGCGACGGCGGACGGGCACAGAACCAGGCCCGCCCGGCGTCGTGCTCCGTCGCCGAACGGGTGGGTCTGCCGGGTGGGTCTGCCGCGCGCCGGGCCCCGGAGGCCGCCCGGCGGGCTCTCAGGAGTGGCCGAGGTCCTCCGTCGGCCCGTCCGCCTCGTCCGGGACGGAGCCGCTGTCCCGTGCCGGGCGCAGGGGGTACTCGTCCACCTGGAGCGTGTCCAGGGCGTGCGGGGCGGGCTTCGGCGGCTTCGGCATCACCGCCGCCTCGGAGTGGCCCCCGCATCCGTAGGCCAGCGACACCACATGGCCGTCGGCCGGGCCGAACTCGTTCGCGCACACCCCGAAGGCCTGCTTCAGGGAGCCCGCCATCGGCACCAGGAACGCGCAGCTCACACAGGTGGCCGGGGCCGCCTGTGCCATCGGGGTCTTCGGCCCGAACGCCTCGTCCCAGCGGTCGGCGGCGGCGTACAGCCCGTACCGGGACAGCACCCGGGCGCGCCGGGTGCCCAGCTCGTCCGCGACGGCGGCGATGGAGCCGCGGCTCGTGGCGACCGGCCGGGACGTCAGCTCCGCGTCCTCGGCGTCGGCGAGCTCCGCCAGTTCCTCGGAGACCGCGGAGTTCGGCGGGGGCTCGTCCTCGCCGGTGTAGCCGGGCTCCAGGCGGATGTCCTCCGCCTCGGTGGGCAGCAGGTCGCCGGGGCCCATGTCACCCGGGCGCAGCCGCTCGCTCCACGGCACCCATTCGGGGGCCAGGAGGGCGTCCGCTCCCGGCAGGAGCACCGTCTCGTCCAGGGTGACGTTCTTGGCCCGGGAGGCCCTGGCGACCGTCACCGCCCAGCGCCAGCCCCGGTAGCCGGGCTCCTTGCACTCGAAGTAGTGGGTGACGACCCGGTCTCCCTCGGAGACGACCCCCGAGTGTTCACCGACCACTCCTGGCGCGGCCGCTTCCTCGGCCGCCGCGCGTGCGAGGTCTACCGCCTCGGCGCACAGGCGGTCGGGAACAGGGGTACGGGCCGTACGGCTTCGCGTCGTCGCAGCACTCACAGGTCTCGCTTCTCTCCATACGCCAGTCTCACGAGCGCGCCAGCTGCTGTGCGATTGCCGTTTTCGGCCATGACAGCTGTGGGCGGAGCGGACCTGGGGGCCGCGTCGACGTCCACACCCGTTGTGCCTGCCTCGGGCGCGCCTTCTGCCATCCATTCTGCGGGATCGCGGAGAGGCGCGCGGCCAAGAACAACCGCCGGTGGCGCGTTACGCACGCTACCCTCTCCGCCGCCCCGCGCCCACCTGCCCGTCCCAAACGTGCCGTATCCGTTCTGCCGCTCACTGGTCCGACGGGGCACCGCGCGCCGCGCCAGCGGCCGATCACGGTTCATCGGGGCGAGGGTTGGGGCACTATGACGAGGTGGCTGCCGCCAGGTCGCACGACGGTTCCGGCCCGCTCCGCAGGGCGGGCCGGTCGATCGGCCATGCCCTGCACACCCCGTTCACGGGTACCGCGAGAGGCATCCGGAAGGCGACGCACGCCCACGGCGCCGGGGAATCCGGCCTCGGCAAACTGATCGAGCTGCACGCGGTGAACGGCGCCGGCGACGTGATGATCACGGTCGCGCTCGCCTCCACGGTGTTCTTCTCCGTCCCCACGGACGAGGCCCGCGGCCGGGTCGCCCTGTACCTCGCCATCACGATGGCCCCCTTCACCCTGCTCGCCCCGGTGATCGGCCCGCTGCTCGACCGGCTGCCGCACGGCCGCCGGGCCGCGATGGCGGGCGCGATGCTCGCCCGTGCGGTGCTGGCCCTCACCATGTCGGGCGCGGTCGCCACGGGCGGCCTGGAGCTGTACCCGGCGGCGCTGGGCGTCCTGGTCGCCTCCAAGGCGTACGGAGTCGTCCGCAGCGCGGTCGTGCCCCGCCTGCTGCCACCCCGCTTCTCCCTGGTGAAGGCGAATTCGCGGGTCACCCTGGCGGGGCTCCTCGCCACGGGGGTGGCGGCCCCGATCGGGGCCGGGCTCCAGACCGTCGGGTCGGGCTGGCCGCTCTACGGCGCGTGCGCGATCTTCCTCACCGGGACGTTCCTGGCCTTCACCCTGCCGCCCAAGGTCGACTCCGCGAAGGGCGAGCGCAAGGCCCGCCTGGTCGACCCGCACGCCGAGGGCGCCGGACCGGCCGCCGCGAGGGCGAAGGCCGACGGCGGCCGGCGCGAGGGCCGCGGCAAGGACCGGGCCAACGGTGCGAAACAGGCCAGGGAGAAACCGCCCGGACTGCGCTCCGTCGGCGGTTCCGTCCTGCACGGGCTCCAGGCGAACGCCTCGCACCGGGCGCTCTCCGGCTTCCTCATCTTCTTCCTGGCGTTCCTGCTGCGCGAGCAGCCCCTCTCGGGCCAGAGCGCCGCCGTCTCGCTCGGCATCGTCGGCGTCGCGGCCGGGGCGGGCAACGCCTGCGGTACGGCGGTGGGCTCCTGGCTCCGCGCCCGGGGCCCCGAGATGATCATCGCGACCGTCCTCGGCCTCGCCCTGGGGGTCGCCGTGCTCGCCGCGGTGTTCTTCTCCACCGTGATGGTCGCCGCGCTCGGCGCGGTCGCGGGTTTCACCCAGGCCCTGTCCAAGCTCTCACTGGACGCCATGATCCAGCGGGACGTCCCCGAAGAGGTCCGTACCTCGGCGTTCGCCCGGTCCGAGACACTGCTCCAGATGGCCTGGGTGGCCGGCGGCGGCATCGGCATCGCGCTGCCCCTCAACGGAGTGCTCGGCATGTCGGTCGCCGCCTCCATCCTGGCCCTGGGCGCCGCCACCTCCGTACGGGGGCTGCTGGGCGCCGCGCGGCGCGGCACGCCGCACCCCCGCGTGGCATGAGCGGGGGCGACCGATAGCCTTCGGCCCATGACCGTTGCGTTCTTCTCCGGTAAGGGCCGTCGAATCGGCGTCGCTCTTGGTGCCGTGTCCGCGGGACTCCTTGTCCTGTCCGCCTGCGACAAGCCGACGCCGCTCGCCACCGTGACGGTCGGCGACAACTCGGTGAGCTCCGAGGCGACCTGCTACAACGACGGCAACGCCCTCAAGGAGTCCGACATCCAGGGCTGCCTCAACAAGAAGGCGGAGAAGTCCGTCAAGGTCGCGATGGACGACAAGGTCCGCTTCGGCGTCGACCCCGAGATCGCCGACAACGGCTGGACGCTCTTCATCAACGGCCAGCAGGCCGAGCAGGAGCCGTACAAGAAGACCTACCGGTCGATCCCGGGCAGCGCCTTCTTCGCCAGCCAGACCGGCGAGACCTCCAGCCGGACCCAGATCTCCATCGTGGAGACCAAGGGCAAGAAGCTCACGGGCATCTGGCACTTCGAGCTCAAGAAGACGTCCTGACCCCCGTGCGCGTACTCGTCGTGACCGCTGTCCCGGTGGAACGGGACGCGGTCACGCGTGCGTTCGGGGGCACCCCGCGGGTGCTGCCGGTGCCCGGCGGCGAACTGCACCGCACCGGCGCGTTCGACGTGCTGGCGGGCGGCGTGGGCCCCTCCGCCGCGGCGGCCTCGACCGCCTTCGCCCTGGCCTCGGCGCCGGAGCCGTACGGACTCGTGGTCTCGGCCGGGATCGGCGGCGGTTTCGCCCCCGCCGCGCCCCTCGGCTCACTCGTCGTGGCCACCGATGTCATCGCCGCCGACCTGGGCGCCGAGACCCCGGACGGCTTCGTGCCCGTCACCGCTCTCGGCTTCGGCCGGGACCGCTTCCTGCCGCCGCCCGCGCTCGTACGGGAGGTGGCGTCCGCCACCGGTGCGGCCACCGGCCCGGTCCTCACCGTCTCCACCGTGACCGGCGGCGCCCGGCGCGCCGCCGCCCTGCTGGCCGCGCACCCGGGCGCGCTGGCCGAGGCGATGGAGGGCTTCGGGGTCGCGGAGGCCGCCGAGCGGGCCCGTGTCCCCGTGCTGGAGGTGCGGGCCGTCTCCAACGCCGTCGGCCCCCGCGACCGGGACGCCTGGCGCATCGGCGACGCGCTGGCCGCGCTCACCGGGGCGTTCGGGAAGAGCGCACCCGTACTGGAAGGTTGGACCCAGCATGACCGAAACCACCGGAACGACCGGACCGGCCGCAGCGGCTGACAGCCCGTTGCGGATCGCGTTCTCGCCCTGCCCCAACGACACCTTCGTGTTCGACGCCTGGGCGCACGGAAGGGTCCCCGGCGCGCCCGCCCTCGATGTCACCTTCGCCGACATCGACCTCACCAACGGCATGGCCGAGCGCGGTGAGCTGGATGTGCTGAAGGTGTCGTACGCCGTGCTGCCCTGGGTCCTCGACGAGTACGCCCTGCTGCCGTGCGGCGGTGCGCTGGGACGGGGCTGCGGCCCGCTCGTCCTGACGAGGGAGCCGGGTACGGATCTGACCGGGCGGACTGTCGCCGTACCGAGCGAGCGCTCGACCGCCTATCTGCTGTTCCGGCTCTGGGCGGCGGAGGTCGTCCCCGGCGGGGTCGGCGAGATCGTCGTCATGCCGTTCCACGAGATCATGCCCGCCGTGCGGGACGGCAGGGTGGACGCCGGCCTGGTCATCCACGAGGCGCGGTTCACGTACCAGAACTACGGTCTGCACAACCTGGCGGACATGGGCCGGCACTGGGAGGAAACGACCGGTCTGCCGATCCCGCTCGGCGCGATCATCGCCAAGCGCGCGCTGGGCGCCGACACGCTGAAGAGGCTGGCCGATTCTGTACGTACGTCCGTGCTGATGGCCTGGGACGAGCCGGAGGCCTCACGGGCCTACGTCCAGGAGCACGCCCAGGAGATGGACCCGGCCGTGGCCGACCAGCACATCGGGCTGTACGTCAACGAGTTCACCGCCGACCTCGGGCCGGACGGCTACGCGGCCATCCGCGGCCTGCTGACACGCGCGGCGGCCGAGGGGCTCGTTCCGCCCCTCGGCCCGAACTCTCTCTCGTTCCCCTGATCCACCGGGGCTCGCGGGACAGCCGTTACACGTCGGGCTCTACACGTCGAGCTGGTCGGCGACCGCCCGCAGCAGGCCGGCGATCTTCCCGCCCGCGGCCTTGTCGGGATAGCGGCCCCGCTCCAGCATCGGCGTGATGTTCTCCAGGAGCGTGGTCAGGTCCTGGACGATCGACGCCAGCTCGTCCGGCTTGCGGCGCTGTGCGGCCGCGACGGACGGGGTGGGGTCGAGAATGGCCACGGACAGCGCCTGGTCACCGCGCTGACCTGCGACAACGCCGAATTCCACCCGCTGGCCCGGCTTGAGCACGTCGACTCCGGCAGGGAGTACCGACGAGTGGACGAAGACGTCGCCGCCGTCGTCGCGGGAGAGAAAGCCGAAGCCCTTCTCGCTGTTGAACCATTTGACCTTGCCGGTGGGCACGTCTGTCCTCGTCCTCGTACTCGTCGGTGGGCCGGAGAGCCTGGGAAACGGCTCCGGATAGCAGTACAGCGGGCCCCCATGACCCGCCGGGTCCAAGGCTAATGGCCCTGGGGCCGGTGACAAGACGTCGCCGGACGGTTCCTCCGGGCTGGGAACTACCCTGGCGGGGTGAGTACTACTCCTTCTGGCGCAGGTGACCGGCTGGTTCAGGTCGGCGCGATCATTTTCTTCGTCGGCGCACTGGCCACTCTGGTCACAGTGGCCCCACTTTTCCTGGGCACGGACCCGTTCCCGTCGATCGCCTACGCGGTCTGCATGCTGATGGGCGTCGGGTTCCTGATCGCGGCGGCGGGCGTCGTGCGGTCGGCGTGGAGCAGCTCCCCGAAGCGGGCCGCCGGCAGCTCATAGGTCAGCCCTGACCGCCGCGGCTCTCCTCGAAGGCACGCAGCCAGGCCGGGAAGCCCGTCAGGTCCGGCAGGACCACGTCCGCGCCCGCCGCGCGCAGCTCGTCCGCGTCGCACGGGCCCGTTGTCACGCCGACCGACAGGGCACCGGCCGCGCGGGCTCCGCGTACGTCCCCGGTGTGGTCGCCGACGTACACCTGCGCGCCGTGCTCGATCAGCGCGCGCGCCTTGGCCTCGGCCCAGAGCCGCCCGATCAGCTCGTCCGGCTCGATCCCCAGGTGGTCCAGGTGGAGCCTGGCGCTCGGCTCGTGCTTGGCGGTGACGACGAGCGTCCGGCCGCCCAGCGCCCGCACCGCCTCGATGGCCTCCCGAGCACCGGGCAGCGCCGTGGTGGGGGTGATCGCGTGTGTGGGATAGATCTCCCGGTAGCGGTCGGCCGTCGCGGCCACCAGCTCGGCCGGGTACCAGTTCGCCAGTTCCTCCTCCACCGGCGGGCCGAGCCTGCTGACGACCAGGCCGGTGTCGATCGGTACGCCCGTCTCGGCGGACAGCGCCCGGTAGTTGGCCCCGATGCCGGGGCGGGAGTCTATGAGCGTCATGTCGAGGTCGAAGCCGACCGTCAGGGGATGCGGAGCCATGGTGGCCATTGTGCCCACCGGCCGCCTCGACCGGCGAAATCACGCCGCCTAGACTTAGCCAAGCCTTACCTCCCTCGCACGCGTCCCGACGGCCGCCGTGATGCGCCACCGCTCATCACGTCCACCGCTCCGCGTGCGCCCGTGTCCGCTTCGATGGGGTCAGATGTCAGCCGCCGCACCACGCCTCTCCAGACGCGCATGCGCGACGGCGGCGGCCGTCCTCGCGCTGTTGCTCGCCGTTCTGCTCAGCCTCGCCGTGGGCGCGCGCTCCATCGCGCCCTCCGAGGTCTTCGACGCGCTGCTGCACGGCGGGAACTCCGACGCCGCCGAGGTCATCCGGAACATGCGGGTGCCACGCACCCTCATCGGGCTGATGGTCGGCGCCTCCCTGGCCCTGGCGGGCACGGTGCTCCAGGGCATCACCCGTAACCCCATCGCCGACCCCGGCATCCTCGGCATCAGCCAGGGCGCCTCGGTGGGCGTGGTGCTGGCCATCGCGTACGCCGGGATCCACACCCTCACCGGCTATGTCTGGTTCGCGTTCGCGGGCGCCGCCATCGCCTCCGTGGCGGTGTACGCCATCGCCTCCAGCGGGCGCGGCGGCGCGACCCCGGTGAAACTCGCGCTGGGCGGCGCCGCGATCAACGCGCTGCTGGTGTCGGTGACGATGGCGGTGCTCACGACGAAGGCGTCCGCGCTTGACGAGTTCCGCTTCTGGCAGGTCGGCTCCATCGCCGGGCGCGAGGCGGAGGTGGCCCAGCAGATCTGGCCGTTCCTCCTCCTCGGCACGGTCCTCGTGCTCTCCGTGGCGCGCGGGCTCGACGCGCTCGCGCTGGGCGAGGACATGGCCAAGGGCCTGGGCCAGAAGGTCGCCACCGTACGGATCGTCGGCGGCATCGGGGCGACCGTGCTGACCGGCGCCGGGGTCGCCGCGGCCGGGCCGATCGCCTTCATCGGCCTCGCCGTCCCCCACATCGCCCGTGCGATCGTCGGCAACGACCACCGCTGGGTGCTGCCCATGGCCGCGCTCATCGGCCCCGTGATGCTGCTCGTCTCCGACGTCATCGGCCGCGTCCTGTTCCCGCCGAGCGAGGTCCCGGCGGGTGTGATGACGGCCCTGATCGGGGTGCCGTTCCTGGTCACCCTGGTACGCCGGAAGGCGGTTCCCGCATGAACGCGGTCATGACCCCGGTACGTCCGCCCGTACGTCCCCCCGTGCGGCCCGCCGGATACTCGCTCGTCCGGATCGGGACGCGCGGACGGTTCCTGCTGCACCGTCGCGCCGCCACCGTGGCAGCCGCCCTCGTCGTCCTGCTGGCCGTGGTCTGTGTCGCCTACCTCTGCGTCGGCGAGAGCTTCGTCGCGCCCGCCGAGGCGGTGAAGGTGATCCTCGGACAGCCCTCGCCCAGCGAACTGGTCGTGGGCACGCTGCGGCTGCCGCGCCTGGTCGTCGGGCTGCTCGTCGGCGTGGCCTTCGGGATCGCCGGCGCGCTGATCCAGACCGTGGCCCGCAACCCGCTCGCCAGCCCCGACATCATCGGCATCAGCCAGGGCGCGAGCGCGCTGACGGTCGGCGCGATGACGTTCGGCATCACCTCCTACGCCGTCCTGCCGTACCTGTCGGTGATCGGCGGGGTCGCCGCGGCGGCCCTCGTGTACGCCTTCGCCTGGCGCGGCGGGCTGCACGCCACCCGCTTCGTCCTCATCGGCATCGGCTTCGCCATCGCCCTGCGGTCGGTCACCACGCTGTTCCTGACGAAGGGCGACTACCTGGTCGCCCAGCAGGCCCAGATCTGGATGACCGGCTCCCTCAACGGCCGCGGCTGGGAGGAGGCCGCCCCGATCGGCTGGACGCTGCTGATCCTGCTGCCCGCCGTGCTGTGGGCCTCCCGCGCGCAGCGCACCGTCACGATGGACGACGACACCGCCACCGCGCTCGGCGTACGCCTGGGGCGGGTACGGCTCGGGCTCGTCGCCCTCGGTGTGATCCTGGCGTCCGTGGCCACGGGGACGGCCGGGCCGGTGGACTTCGTGGCGCTGCTCGCGCCGCAGATCGCCCGGCGGATGACGCGTACGGCGCAGATCCCGCTGTTCTGTTCCGCCCTGCTCGGCGCGGTGATCGTCGTCTTCGCCGATCTGCTCGCCCGCAGGCTCTTCTCCCCCACCGAACTGCCGGTGGGTGTTCTGACGGCGGCGGTCGGCGCCCCGTACCTGATCTGGCTGATCATCCGCGGTCACAGCGGACGCAGTGGAGGCAAGGCATGAGCGAGACCCTCCCGACCGACATGGTGGGGACGACGAGCAGGCTCTCGGCCCGCGGGCTGACCCTCGCCTACGAGGACCGCACCGTGGTGCACGAGCTGGACCTCGCCGTGCCCGACGGGCAGGTCACCGTGATCGTCGGCCCGAACGCCTGCGGCAAGTCGACCACCCTGCGGGCGCTCGGCCGGCTCCTCAAGCCGCGCGACGGTGCCGTCCTGCTGGACGGCACCGAACTGGCGAGGATCCCCACGAAGAAGATCGCCCAGTCGATCGGGCTGCTCCCGCAGACCCCGGTGGCCCCCGAGGCGATCACCGTCTCCGACCTGGTCGCCCGCGGACGCCAGCCGCACCAGCACTGGTGGCAGCAGTGGTCGGAGGCGGACGAGCGCGCGGTCACGGACGCCATGGACCGTACGGACGTCTCGGCGCTCGCCGACCGCTCGGTGGACGAACTGTCCGGCGGGCAGCGCCAGCGGGTGTGGATCGCGATGGCGCTCGCCCAGGACACCGATCTGCTGCTGCTCGACGAGCCGACGACGTACCTCGACATCGCGCACCAGGTGGAGGTCCTCGACCTGGTGCGCCAGCTCGCCGCCCCGGCGGCTGACGGCACCCGCGGCCGGACCGTGGTGACCGTGCTCCACGACCTCAACCAGGCCGCCCGGTACGCCGACCACCTGGTCGCCATGAAGGCGGGCCGGATCGTCGCGGAGGGCCACCCGCGCGACGTCGTCACCGCCGAGCTCGTGCGCGAGGTCTTCGGCCTGGAGGCGGTGATCGTCCCGGACCCGGTGACGGGTTCGCCGCTCGTCGTGCCCGGCGCCCCCTGGACTTCGCCCCATGCCCCTCTCAGAAAGGCTCCACAGACATGACCGTCCCCTTCCGCAACCGCCGTGGCCTGGTCGCCGGCTCCCTCGCCGTGACCGCCGCGCTCGCCCTCTCCGCGTGCGGCTCCACCGAGCACGGCTCGGCCTCCGGCTCCACCGAGGACAAGAGCGGCACGCACACGGTCAGCACCGCGAACGGGAACGTCGAGGTCCCCGTGGACCCGAAGCGGGTCGTCGTGCTCGACACCGGCGAGCTGGACTCCGCGCTCAGCCTGGGCATCCGGCCGGTCGGCGCGACGCACTCGGCGTCGGAGGACGGTTTCCCCTCCTACCTGCCCGCGAGCGGGACGAAGGGCATCAAGGAGGTCGGTGAGATCGCCAACCCGAACATGGAGGCCGTCGCCGCGCTCAAGCCCGACCTGATCCTCACGAGCAAGGTCCGTGACGGTGACCGTTACGAGCAGCTCAGCGAGATCGCCCCGACCGTGATGACCGAGGCCACCGGAAGCGCCTGGAAGGAGAACTTCCAGCTGCACGCGGACGCGCTCGGCAAGAAGGACGAGGCCAAGAAGGTCATCGCGAAGTACGACGCCCATGTGGCGGAGGTGACGGAGGCGATCGGCGGCAAGGAGAAGGCGGCGGCCACGGACGTCAACTTCATCAGGTTCGTCGAGGGCGCCGAGATCCGCATCTACGGCAAGCAGAACTACATCGGCTCGATCCTCGCCGACCTCGGCATGGGCCGCCCCGCGATCACGGACAAGGCGAAGGACGGGTTCTCGTACGACGTGTCGCCCGAGAAGATCGACCTGGCGGACGCGGACGTCATCTTCACGTCCACGTACGGCGACCCGGGCAAGGCGGGCACGACCAAGACGATGAACAGCGGCCTGTGGAAGGGTCTGACCGCGTCCAAGAACGACAAGGTCTTCAAGGTCGACGACCGCCTGTGGATCGCCGGCATCGGCTACACGGCCGCGGACAAGATCCTGGACGAGTTCCAGAGCAGCCTGACGAAGTAACCCGACGGCGGGACGCCCCCGCCCCGGATGCCGGACGGGCCGGCCCCACACACGGGGACCGGCCCGTCGGGCGTCGTACGGCCGGTGGCGGCGGGTGACGGGGCCGTGTCCGGGGCTCGGTGCTGGTGCCGGGTGCGGTGCCGGGCGCGGACGCGGTGCCGGGCGCGGTGCCGGGCGCGGTGCCGGGCGCGGTGCCGGGCGCGGTGCCGGGCGCGGTGCCGGGCGCGGTGCCGGGC